>NZ_BAAFHD010000001.1:0-174168 GCF_054665095.1 Acidisoma sp. C75 | reverse complement strand
CCCCCCCCCACTCACCGCCGTCGGCGCTGCGTTCAGAAGCAGCACAACCGGGCGTCGTACGCCTCATCATAAGCCGCCCCGCCATCGCGGCCGGGCCCGCAATCGGCCCGGCACACGATCTCGGCGAAGCCTGTGCGGAGGCACGCGCTTCGCCGCTTACCCCCCAGCGATCTCCGCCGGGTCGTAATAGACGTTGACCTGCTGCAGCTTTCCGCCACGCACCGCAATCATATTGACTCCAGCGAGGGGATATTCACGCCCCGTATGGTCGCGAAACCGCGACTGCCATTCGAAGGCGCCCCGGTCCGCGTCTTCAACCGCACCGACGATCTTAACCTCAAGCACCGGGAAGCGATCAACGCTTTCCTGGTAGAACCGACGGATCTCGGCATGTCCAATGAGCCGGCCGAGCTCCGGCACCAGAAGTTCTGCATCCTCATTGTAACATGCGAGGATTGCCTCTACATCCCGCCCGCATTCCACAGCCCAGTAGTGCTCGACGACGTTGCGTGGCGTCATGTCGGATCGCCTTTCAATGAAGCTGCGTCAGCCCTTGTATCCGCCGATATATTGGCGAATTGCAGAGACAGAGCTCGGGTCGTTGAAGTTCTTGTAGGTCACCATGTTATACGGTAGCGGAATATACGCCGCCGGGGCTTTGGAAGGGTCCGTGAACAGATCATGCAGAACCTTCACTGCGGTTTCGCCCATCAAGACCGGGCTCTGCAGCACGGATGCCTTGATGACGCCCGACTTGATATAGTTGATCTCGCCGAGATCGGCATCGAAGCCGACGACGACGACCTTGTCCTGCAGGTGCATGCGCTGCACCGCTTCCGCCACGCCGAGCGCCGAGCGGTCATTGGCGCCAAAAATCACGTTGATCTTCGGGTTCCGCTCTAACAGGGTCTGCGTCTCCGTCAGCGCGGTCTGCGGAAGCGAATGGCTGATCTGCAGGCCGGCAAACTTCATCCCCGGGAACTTTGCCATCCCGGCCTTGAATCCGTCCCGGCGCGCACGGCCGGAGGTGGTCGAGAGGTTGTAATCGATGATTGCATACTCACCCTGGCCATGGACCATCTTCGCCGCGTAGGTCGCAACCGCCGCGGCCGCCGTCTCATTCGGCACGGCTGTGAAGGTCACGGCCTTCATCGGCGTCAGCGTCGAATCGGTCGCGACCACCGGAATATGCGCGGCCATTGCTTTCTCCACGGGCGGCAGCAGAGCAGTCGGGCTGTATGGCACAAGGATGATGCCGTCTACCTTCCGCGTGATCGCGGTATAGACCATGCCGATCTGCTTGCCGACATCCTGGGAGACCGAAGGTGCCTGAAACAGGGTTTGATAGCCGTATTTCGCTGCTTCCTTCTTGACGCCATCATATTCGCGCAGGAAATAGGGCGTTGCGTTTGAAGATGGAATGAATTCGATCGTCTTCTGCGACGCCGCCATAGCGGGCGCGGAAGCCAACACCGCCCCCATGATCGCACCGAGCGTGAGCCCCGCGCCGCACATCGTCTTCTCAATCCGCCGGTCGGCCTTTACCTTGGCAGCCATGACGTTGTCCCTTTCTTTTCTTGTTCTGCACGAAAGTCAGGCGAGCACCGCCATCTCAGATGGCGACGCGCTTGCGGAACGAGTCGACAAAAACCGCTCCGATTACGACGCAGCCCAGAATAACCGTCTGCGAGTAGGTTGAAACACCAAGCAAATCTGTCCCGTTGGCGAGAACGCCGATCAGCAGAACCCCCAGCATCGAGGCCCAGACAGTGCCCTGGCCACCGAACAAGCTGCCGCCGCCGATCACCACGGCGGCGATCGAGTCGAGCTCATAATTCGCGCCAGCAGTCGGCAGGGCAGAATTCACATAGGCGGTCAGCAGCACGCCACCGATCGCGGAGAGAATGCCAGACAGAATAAAGACGAGCACGACATTGCGCCGAACCGGCAAGCCGGAAAGCGCGGCCGCGCGCGGGTTGCTACCCACTGCATAGACGCCGCGGCCAAAGCGGGTTCGGCCCAGCAGGATTTGCCCGATCACCGCGAGCACCAGGCTGACCAGGATGATGTCGGGAAACACCCACACCGCGCCGGTGCCAAATCCGGTGAAGGCTGGTGGCAGCTCATAGATCGGCTCGCCGCCGGTCACCAGCAATGCCACGCCGCTCGCGATACTCAGCGTGCCGAGCGTGACGATGAAGGCCGGCACACGCGTGAACGCCGTCAGCAAACCGTTGATGAGTCCGACGATAAGTCCGATCGCCACAGCCACCAGAATGCCGAGCGCGATGCTTCCGGGGCCTCCGGTCGCGCCCATAACGCCCGCGCCAAGCACGCCGGAAAGCCCGATGATCGCCCCTTGCGAGAGATCAATCCCGGCGGTGATGATAACAAACGTCTGGCCGATCGCCAGAACCGCGATCACCGCGACCGACTGCAGCAGGTTCAGAACATTGTTGGCGCTCAGGAAGTTCGGGGCAGTAAGCGCGAAGCCGAGGATGAGCACAACAAGGACTGCTGCAACCAGAGAAGAGTTGAGAAGCGCGATCAGGCCGGATCGGAATCCGGCGCTATTAGCCGCTGATTTGTCTGTCATGGCAATTGTCCTTCGGCGGCTGCCTGGTCGGCGGCGCCCATCGTCATTTCGAGAAGATGGTCCTCGCT
The DNA here is from genome assembly GCF_054665095.1 of Acidisoma sp. C75. Taxonomy (NCBI): domain Bacteria; kingdom Pseudomonadati; phylum Pseudomonadota; class Alphaproteobacteria; order Acetobacterales; family Acidocellaceae; genus Acidisoma; species Acidisoma sp. C75. The sequence continues at coordinate 171,504 of NZ_BAAFHD010000001.1, read as the reverse complement.
CGCCTCGCCGCGCCCATAGCACGCAACGACCCGTCCTTCGCGAAAGGCAATGATCCGATCCGCCGTTCCAAGAAGTTCAGGATTATAGTTGGAAACGAGGATGATCGCGTGCCCGGAATCCGCGAGATCGGCGATATGGCGATAGATCTCTGCCTTTGACCCGACATCCACACCCTTCGTCGGGTTGTTGAGCACAAGGCAGGGGCGGTCATGCAGAAACCACCGTCCAAGTACAACCTTCTGCTGGTTGCCGCCGGAAAGCGCGCGCGCAGGCAAGCGCGCATTGGCAGGCCGAACATTCATATGCCCGATCTCATGATTGACGGCGGCGCGCTCCTGCTGGCGGCGTAGAAAGCCGCCCCGCGAGACGAGCGGGCTCCGCGGCGCGGCAACCAGCGGCAGGCTCATATTGGTGGCGACCGAAAGGTCCAGCAACAGCGCTTCGGTGCGCCGATCCTCCGGCACATAGGCAACCCCGGCGCGCAGTGCCTCGGCCGCGTTCCGCGGCGCAAAGGCTTGCGCCAGCACCTCCATCCTGCCCGTCTGCAACGGGCGCAGCCCGCCCAGCATCTCACCAAAGGCGGCACTGCCGGATCCCACCGCCCCCGCGACGCCAAGGATTTCGCCCGCGCGGATCTCGAGTGACACCGGCTCGATCCCGTCGCAGCCAGCATTGTCGAGCCGAATGGAGGCCTGCGCGCGCGGGCCCGCGCGTCGCGCCGGATAGAACTCCGTCAGCGCCCGGCCAAGCATCGCACTGAGAATGCGCTCCCGGTCAACCTCGGCCATCCCGGCATCGAGCGTTACCTGCCCATCGCGCAGAACCGTGATCCGGTCGGCAACCTCGAAAACCTCCTCAAGATAGTGAGAAACGAAAACAACCGTATATCCCTCGTCGCGCAACCGCTTCATGATGGCGAGCACGGGTCGGATTTCGCGTTGCGTGAGAGAGGCGGTTGGTTCGTCGAAGAGGATGATCCTCGGCTTGCGCGCGAGGCATTTCAGGATCTCGACGACCTGCTGCTCAGCCACACTCAACTCGGCAACCGGGCGGGCAAGGTCTGGCCGCGGAAAGCCCAGCTCCCGCACCAGGCGCTCCGCATCCTCCTGCAGGCGGCGAAACTGCATCAGGCCCATGCGCACCGGCTCGCGGCCGATGAAGATATTCGAATATCCCGAGAGATGAGGAAACAGGCTCAACTCCTGAAAGATCAGCCCGACACCCGATTGCGCCGCCCGGGCCGGGTCCGCAAACACGGCAGGTGCGCCATCCAGCACGATGCTCCCCGCGCTCGGCGCCTGCGCCCCGCCCAGAACCTTGAGCAAGGTGCTCTTGCCGGAGCCGTTTTCACCCGCCAGCGCGTGGATCGTCCCGGGGCGGATATCGATGCTCACCCCATCCAGGGCGGTAATCGGCCCGAAACGAACGGAAAGGTCGCGAACACCGATCATGCTTGCCTCCGTCGCGGCAGGCCGCCGTCCCGCGGCGCCGCGCAGGATGCGCGCGCCACAAGGCGTGTCTGCAGCATGATACGATCGGGCGCGCTTGCCTCGGCACCGGCCAGGCGACGCAGCAGGAGGCGCGCCGCCGCCGCTCCCTGCTCCTCGGCCGGCCGGTCGATCACAGTCAGCGGCGGGTTGAGCAACATCCCGAGATCGAGGTCGTCGAAGCCAATCACCGAGATATCCTTCGGCACGCGCACTTTGCGGGCGGCCAAGGCCTTCAGCGTCCCGACCGTCATGACATTGTTCGCGCAAAAGACGGCGGTCGGCGGTTCCGGCAGGTCGAGCAACCGCATCATGGCCTGATAGCCACCGGACTCGCGAAAGTCGGCAACTTCGAGATGAGCGGCCTGCGGCTTGATCCCTGCTTCGGCAAGGGCTGCAAGGAAGCCATCATAGCGGATGCGCCCCGGCGTATTCACCAAAGGGCCGCTGATCATCGCGATTGCCTTATGCCCGAAGCCGAGAAGATGCCGGGCGGCGGCGGCCGCTCCCCCGCGATTGTCAACCAACACGCTATCAAAACTTTTTGCCGATAGCTCGCGGTCGACAAGCACGATCGGCATGCCGTCCCGCCGCACCTGCAGCGGTGTCTCTTCCTGCTCCGCCGCCGGCGCAAGGATGATGCCATCCACGCGCGGCATCACATCATGCAGCACAGCGTCCTCAACCTCTGTTGATTCGTCTGTATTGGCGAGAAGAAGGCGGTAGGAGGTATCGCGAAAAACCGATTCCACCCCCTTCGCCACCGCAGCAAAATAGGGGTTGGTGATATCAGGCACGATCATGGCGACCGCATAGTGAATACCCGAGCGCAGACTGCGTGCGGCCACGGCCGGGCGGTATTCCAGGGCTTCGATCGCTTCGAGAACGCGCTTGGCGCTCCGCACACGCTCACCCCGCAAATAGCGGGATACGGTCGCGATTGATACGCCGGCTTTCTTGGCGACGTCGGAGATTGTTATGGTCACTGATAACGTTTCCACTCTTACTGAAATCGATATCAGTTTCACGGCAAAGCCGTCAATCGCTTTTTCCCATCACGGCAGTTGTGCAGAGCACAACAAAGAAAAGAGCGGGCAGCCTTTCGCCGCCCGCCCCGCCAGCTATCGATAGGTGAGCGCCGGGATCGCTCGGCTATTCGCCGTAGGGAATCCAGATGTTCTTGACCTGCGTCGCACGGGCGAGGAACTGCCTCCCCTGCCCATCAGCCCCAGCCCAGTCTCGCGCCGCACCATCCTCGGCCCAGCTCTGCTTGAGGTTGCCGGCGGAGGCTTCCTCGACAAAGCGGCACGTGCCCTCGGTGCCGAAATACCAGATGGCGTCCACATCATCGTGCTCGGCGAGCGTCTTCGTCAACAGGTCGCGCTCGCCCGAGACGATGTTGACGACACCACCCGGCATATCCGATGTGTCGAGCACTTGATAGAGATCGGTCGCCGCCAGCGGCCAGCTTTGCGAGGGCAAGGCAACCACGCGATTGCCCATCGCGATCGCCGGAAGAACCAGTGAGATGAAGCCGAGCAGCGGATAGGCCGTCGGGCAGGCGATGCCGATAACGCCCAGCGGTTCATGCACGGCAAGCGTGACATGGGCCGACTTCGTCTGATGAACGGCGCCGTCGAACTTATCGGCCTGCGCCGCGTACCAGAAGATGCGGCGAAGCGCGATCTCGATCTCTTCCTCGGCAGCGCGGCTGCTGTGGCCGAAGCGCGTCAGCCGGGCGGCAAGCTCGCCCGCCCGCGCCGACATGTTCTCCGCCAGGTAATAGAGGATCTGGGCGCGGTTATGGCCGGTTTGCGCCGCCCAGCCGGCCGCCTTCCGCGCGGCTTCCACGGCATTGCGGATATCCTTGCGGTTGCCGGCGCCGGCAAGGCCTGCAAGCTTGCCGCCTTTCCCCGCAACGCCATAGCTGTAGCCGCTGTCGGGGCGCACCTGCTTGCCACCGATATAGAGCTTCGCCGTGCGGTCAATTGCGCTGGCTGCCATGGGCTCGCTCGGTGTCAGCACAAGCCCGGGCAGCGCCTCTTCGGGCTTGTTCGCCTTGGGCGAAGCAGATCGAAGATAGGCCGCCATGCCCTCGCGCCCGCCTTCCCGCCCGAAGCCGCTTTCGCGATAGCCGCCGAAGCCGGCGCCGGCATCGAAGATATTGGCGGCATTGATCCAGACCACCCCGGCCTTGACCCGCGCGGCGATATCGATCGCGAGGTTGATATTCTCCGACCACACGGAAGCCGCAAGGCCAAAGCGTGTGTTGTTGGCCAGCGCCACCGCATCATCCGGCGTGCGGAAGGCAGAGAGCGTGGCAACTGGGCCGAAGATCTCCTCGCTCGCCAGGATCGAGGCAGGCTCCACATTCAGCGCGAGGGTCGGCGGATAAAAGCAGCCCGCAGGTGCCGTGCCCTGCACCAGCTCCGCCCCCTCCGCCACACCCTGGCTGACCAGCCGGTCGATCCGCTCCCGCTGCGCCGGATGAACGATCGCGCCGATATCGGTTGATTTGTCCAAAGGATCGCCGGTGATGAGCTTCGCCAGGCGCGCGCGCAACAGCTCTGTGAAGCGCCCGGCCACGGGTTCCGCAACCAGAATGCGCGAACCCGCGCAGCAAACCTCGCCCTGATTGAACCAGATCGAATCGACCACGCCTTCGACCGCCGCATCGAGATCGGCATCGGCAAAGACGATGAACGGAGATTTCCCGCCGAGTTCGAGGGTCAGCGCCTTGCCGCTGCCGGCCGTCACCTTGCGGATGATACGGCCGACTTCGGTGGACCCGGTGAAGGCGATCTTGTCGATCCCGGCATGCGCAACCACCGCCGCCCCGGTCCTGCCATCACCGGTCACGATGTTCAAAACCCCCGGCGGCAGCCCGATCTCCTGGGCGATCTCGCCCAGCGCCAGCGCGGTCAGCGGCGTATATTCCGCGGGCTTCAGCACCACGGTATTGCCGGCGGCCAAGGCCGGCGCCACTTTCCAGGCAAGCATCAGGAGCGGGAAGTTCCAGGGGATGATCTGTCCACACACCCCGTGCGGCATGGCGCCGGGGAATTCATCGGCCAGAATTTCCGCCCAGCCTGCATGGTGATAGAAGTGGCGGATCACGAGCGGGATATCGACATCGCGCGTCTCGCGGATCGGCTTGCCGTTGTCGATTGTCTCGAGCACCGCGAGAAACCGCGCATGCTGCTGGATATGGCGGGCCAGGGCATAGAGATATTTGGCCCGCTCATGGCCGGAAAGCGCCGCCCAGCCCGGCTGCGCCGCACGCGCGGCGGCAACCGCCGCGTCGATATCGGCCTCGCTTCCCTGCGAGACCTGGGCAATGACCTGTCCGGTCGCCGGATTGCTCACCGCGAAAGTCTCCGCCGGCGCGGTGAAGGATCCGCCGATGAAATGGCCGAAGCCCGCCTCATGCCGCCGGAGCCAGTCGAGGACGATGCCCGGATCCTCGGGCGAAGGCCCGTATTCGAGGGTCTTGAGAATATCGACGACGATGTTCATGAGCTTGCCCTCTTACGCGAGCGATTGGCGGGAGGCGGATGCGTAGCGGCCGGTGACGTAATGCTCGAGCTGGCGTTCGATATCGCCGAGCATCGAGGAGGCGCCGAGCCGGAAGAGATGCGGAGAGAGCCAGGCATTGCCCATTTCCTCCTTCATCAGCATCTGCCAGTTCAGCGCGTCCTTCGCCGCCCGCATGCCGCCCGCCGGCTTGAACCCGACGCGCTGATCGGTCAACGCCTGATAATCCCGCAAAGCCCGCACCATCACCAGGCTGACAGGAAGCGTTGCGTTGACATCCTCCTTGCCGGTCGAGGTCTTGATGAAATCCGCCCCCGCCTGCATCGCGATCATCGAGGCGGCATAGACATGGCGAAGCGTCTTGAGGTCCCCCGTCGCGAGGATCGCCTTGAGATGCGCATGGCCGCAGGCCGCCCGCATGGCCGCCACCTCGTCGTAAAGCGCCTGCCAATCGCCGCGCAGAACATGCTCGCGGGTAATCACGATGTCGATCTCATCCGCGCCTTCGCCGACGGCGTAGCGGATCTCCTCCAGCCGCAGCGGCAGCGGCATCAGCCCCGCCGGGAAGCCGGTGGCAACAGAGGCGACCGGCACGCCGCTGCCGCGCAGCGCCCGCACGGCATGCGGAACCATGGTGGGATAGACGCAGACGGCGCCGACCGTGAGGCCAAGCCCCTCGATACCGAGCCCTTCCACGATGCGCTCCCCGAGCGGGCGGCGTGCCTTGGCGCACAGCCTGCGCACGCGCTCGGCCGTGTCATCCCCCGCCAAGGTCGTCAGGTCAATGCAGCGGACAGCGTTGAGAAGCCAGGCGGCCTGATAAGCTTTCTTGACCGAGCGCCGCGTGATGAGCGATGCGGCCCGTCTCTGCGCCGCGCTCGTATTGACGGCATGGCCCACGAACATCTCGGGCGTGAGCGGAATGCCCTTATTGCGCACGTCGTTCGGTCGTTCCCGCCCGCTTGAGCCGGATGCGGCCTGCGGCGAGATCAGCGTATCAACGGTCATGGGAATGCTCCATTGCATAGCGCGCTGTCGCTTCATCGGTGATGATCGTGTTGATCAGCCCCGCCCGCAAGGCGCCGAGGACGACGCCATGCTTGGGCAAGCCTGCCGCAATCCCGATCACACGCTCGCGTTGCCTGAGATCGGCGAAAGCAAGCCCGATCGTGCGCGCATCGAGTTCCTGGTCGACGATCTCGCCGCGGCTGTTGATGAAGCGGCCGAGCACATCGCCCACCGCGCCTGCGCGCGTCAGCCGCGTCATCTCATCCGGCAGTATGTTGCCTGATTTCAGCAAGACGGATTCCTCGCCGGCGACACCCATGGAAAACACCAGCAGCGGCGCCGCCCGCGCGCTTCGCATAACGTCGGAAACGATGCGGTCCTTCTCCAGCACTTCACGCGTCAGCTTCGCGCCAACAATCGCCGGCACCGGCAGCGGGATCATCTTGCCATTACCCTTGCGGGCGAAGGCCTCCGCAACATCATTGTGGTGCGCCGCCCCTGGGATCGGCGCGACCGTGCCGTTGATTTGCACAACAACAACCCCATCCGCCCAGCGCGGCGGCAACCAGTGCGCAACCGCGCCCATCGTCCGCCCCCAGGAAACGCCGAGGACCGTCGGGCGCGGCTTGATCGAGGCGAGGTAATAGCCCGCCGCCTGCGCCACGGCTTCGATCGGCTCCGGCGGATCGGGCGCCCCCGGTACCACCACCGCATCGCGCAGGCCGAAGGTGCGGGTCAGCGCGGTTTCGAGCTCCGGATGGCGCTGCGTGCGCGGCACGATCTCGATGCGCACGATGCCGAGATCCCGTGCCTCCTGCAAAAGCCGGCTTACCTGCCAGCGATTGAGCCCCGTCTCGTTGGCGATTTCGATGAGCGTGCAATCCTGCTGATAGGCCATGCGCGCTACCTTGACCATCAGATGGTCCCGGTTGGCCTGGGCGGGCAGACGGCTCGCCCGGCTCTCCGCTTCCTCGGTCATGGCCTCCTCCCTGTTGCAACCTGCGCCGCGCGATCCGCGAGCCGATGCAGGATCGGCGTCAGCGCCGCAACCGTATCCTGGTACTCGGCGAGCAGGCGCTGGTATTGCGCATGCATCCGGGCATCCGGCATCGCCCGGCGCGTCGGCGCGCGCAGTGCGGCCGCCGCTTGCGGCAGATCGAGGTAAAGGCCGAGGCCGACGCTGGCAGAAACGGCGCAGCCATAGAGCGAGAGGTTGTCATCCTCGGCAAGCTCCACCTCCTTGCCGAGCGCATCGATGGTCGCTTGCAACCAGAGCGGGTTGCGCTGAATGCCGCCCGCCAGCACCACCCGCTCGATCGCAACGCCCTGACATTCGAGATCAGAAACGACATTGGCGGCGCCGAGCGCAACCGCGGTCACGGCCGCGCGATAGATGCTCGCCCGGTCATGCGAGAGCGACAGGCCGAGAAAAGCCCCGCGCAGCCGCGCATCGCGATAGGGCGTGCGGTTGCCCATCCAGAAATCGAGCGCGAGAAGGCCCGTCTCCTCCGGCTCGATCGCGCCGGCCGCTTGCAGAAGTGGCCCAAGCTGCCCATCGCCGAGGCCGAAGATATCCTGAGACAGCCATTTGAGGATCGAGCCCGCCGAGACCTGCCCGCCTTCGATCATGCGCAGCCCCGGCGTCAGCGCATTCGGGTAAGGCCCCCAAACGCCCGAGATCGGGCGGCCGTCATCCGGCACCTGGGTGAGATGGACATTCGATGTGCCGCCGATCAGCAGCATGGATCCCGGCATGATGGCATCGGCGCCGAAGGTGCCCATATGCGCGTCGATCCCGGACTGAACGACGACAGGTGCGCCACGGATGCCGAGTTCGCGCGCCACTTCGGGCAGCAGCGGCGCGATCACCTCTCCGATCCGCGCAATGCGCGGCGGCAGCCGCCCGGCGAGTTCGGGAATCCCAAGCCTCTCGTAGAGATCGGGGCAGAAGCGAAAGGCGCGGCTGTCGAAATTCCATTTGCAGGTGGCGTTCATCAGCGAGCCGCACCATGCGCCCGTCAGCCGGAAGTTGATGTAGTCGAGCGCCTCGCAGACAATCTCCGTCCGGCTCCACAGCTCCGGCTCATGCGCCGCCAGCCACATCGCCTTCGGCACCAGCCATTCGACAGCATCTGAGCCGCCGCTGAACGCCATCACAGGATGATCGATCGCCGTGCGCCCGGCCTCCTCCGCTGCGCGCGCATCCATCCAGAGGATGGCGGGTGCCAGCGGCTGGCCCTCGCGGTCGGCCACCACAACGGTCGAGGAAAAGGTCGCGACCGAGACGGCGGCAATCTCCGGCTCGCCGGCGGCGGCCAGAACCTCCGGCACAGCGCGGCGGAGTGCCGCCCACCAGTCGCGCGGGTTCTGCTCGGCGCGATTGGGTGGAAGATGCCGCGTCGGGTAGCCAACCTCGCTCTTGGCGATAATCCGCCGTCGCGCATGGTCAAACACCGCCGCCCGCGCGCCGTTCGTGCCGATATCGAGGCTGAGCGTCTTCGTCATTCTTGCTTCCCTCCCCGGCCACCGGCTCAAAGGTGGAAGAGAACCTTGGAGAAATGCAAATCCCGCGCGGCGAAGCGCTTGAAGATGCCCGGCAGCTCGGCGAGGTCGAGATCGTGGGAAATCATGAACTCCCACTTCAAGGCGCCGGTCGCGAAGGCATCCAGCGTCGTCGTCCACTGCGCGCCAGGGAAAGGCGCGCCAAAACTATTCCAAGATCCGTGCAGCGAAATCTCCTGCCGCAGGAGATGCTGGAAGGTCTTGTTCGCGAGCGTCACATCGGGCACCGGAATGCCGATGAAGGAGACATGGCCGCCAGGCCCGGCCAGCACCACAGCGGTGTTGATCGTCGCATCGAAGCCGACCGCCTCGACCACGACATGGGCAGAGGCTTTCGCCGCCTCGGCATCCTGGGAAAGGATGCAGCGCGAGGCGCCGGCTTCGCGGGCAAGCGCCAGCTTCTCCTCTGAAACATCGACCGCAATCACCTGCGACGCGCCCATCAGCCGCATCCATTGAATGACATAGAGGCCGATGGGCCCGCAGCCGACAACCGCGCCCGTCTGCCCCACCGTCAGCCCGCCGGCCTTCCACAAGGCATGCAGCGCGATCGACGCCGGATCGGTCATCGCGACCGCGCGGGGATCGACATGCTGCGGCACTTTCAGCAGGTTGCCGACAGGCACGGCGACGAATTCGGCATAAGCCCCATCCCGCCGGCTGCCGAAGTAATCGTAGTTCCGGCAACGCGAGAAATTCCCGCTCTTGCACTGGTCGCAGACGCCGCAAGGGATCAGCGGTGCGACGGCCACAAGCTCGCCGATGCTCCAGCCCTCCACCTGCGCGCCGCGCTCGACGACGTGGCCTGAGAATTCGTGCCCGGTGATGAGCGGCATCTTCCACGCGCCTTTGACAAGCATGCGCGGCAGGTCGGAGCCGCAGACGCCGACGGAGGCGACGCGCAGCAGCACCTCGCCCGGCCCCGGCCGCGGCACGGGGCGCTCCTCGAGCCTGATGTCACCAGGAGCGTGAAGAACGATCGCGCGCATGCCCAGGCCCTCATCGGCGGCATCACGGATGTGCCCGCTGATCACCGATGTGATACCGCCCCAGCCGCTGCCGCGTCAAGCGTCGTCACAAATGTGACGAACAATCACCTCGGTTGCGGCTCGCGGCGCTCTATTCCTCCAAGGGATTGCCCGAGACGAAACCGCCATCCACTTCGAGGCACATGCCGGTGATGTAAGATGCAGCCGGCGAGGCGAGAAACAGGCAGGCGCCGACGAGATCCTCCGTCGTCCCCCAGCGGCCGAGCGCCGTGCGGCGGGAGACGGCCTGCTCTCCGAAGGGAACCGACCATATCGGCTTCGTCATATCCGTCTTGTGGTATCCGGGCGCGACCGAATTCACCCGGATGCCCTCCCGCCCCCATTGATGAGCGAGCGCGCGGGTAAGGCCGAGGACGCCCGTTTTCGAGGCGGTATAGGCAGGCACGCCGGGATCGGCCATGAAGGACAGCATCGAGGCGATGTTGATGATACACCCGTGGCTTTCGGCCAGCTGGCCGTGCAGGCCGATTGCAAGGCGGAACTGGCTGTTGAGGTTGATGTCCATGGTATCGAGGAAGATCTCCTCCTCCCATTCCAGCCCGCCGCGGGCGATCCCCGCGGCATTGACCAGCACATGGCATGCCGCCTGATCGGCGCAGAAGGCCTTCACCGCCGGCCGATCCCGCACGTCGAGCTGCACGAACCGCACATCCCCCGCCTCAGCGCCGAGCCCGGCGATCTTTTCGGCGGAAGAGCCAAGCGCCGTCACTTTGGCGCCGAGCTTCGCGAAGCCGCGCGCGATATCGAGGCCGATGCCGCTCGTGGCGCCGGCAACAATCACATGCTGATCCGCGAAAAGCCCCTCGCGGAAGGTCTGCGTTTTATCCGTCATGGAGATGACCTCTCGTCAGGAGAAGCGGCGAGCCTGTCCAACTCGCCGTAAAAGCTTTGCGCGGAGAGATAGAGCCGGTCGAAGATCGGCTGCATGCGGGCATAGGTCTCGGCCCAGCGCGGGTCGGGCCGCACCTCGCGGCTATAGCGCACGAGGCGCGAGGCGGCATCGCCGAGGCTGCTCGCGGCACCGGTCGCCACCGCCGCCAGCACCGCACAGCCGACAAGGCCGCATTCGGCCTCTTCCGGGATGAGGATCGGCCGGTCGTAGACCGATGCCTTGATCTGGAGCCAGAGATCCGCTTTGGCCCCGCCGCCGGATGCGATGAGCACCTCCGCCCGCCTGGCCGTCACACGGTCCATCACGGCGAGATGGCGGTTGACCGCGAAAGCAACCCCTTCGAACACCGCCCTGTGCATGTGCGAAAGGCCGTGGCCCGCGGTCAGGCCGAAGAACTGCGCGCGGGAATTGCGATGCGCGCCGAGACGCTCGCCCGCGAGATAGGGCAGGAAGAAAAGCCGCTCCGCGCCGGCAGGCGATGTCGCCGCCATCTGCAGGATCTCGCCATACTCCATCTCCCCGCCATGGAAGGCGCGGCGGGCCCAGCGGGCCGAATCTCCCCCCGCTTCGAGGAGGACGAAGGCGCCCCAATTGCCCCCCGGCATGCCGACATTGCAGATCTCCCGGTCGAGCACCGGCGCATCGGCGATCACGGTGATGATCGAGGATGTGCCGGCAACCTCAGACGCCATGCCGCGGCGGCAGACGCCCGAGCCGAGCAGTGCCACCGGATAATCCGCGCCGCCGACGAGCACGGGCGTGCCCTGGGCTAGCCCCGTCGCCGCCGCCGCCGCCGCTGTCACAGCCCCGAGGAGATCGGTCGGCAGGCGCACGGGCGGCATCATCGCGGGGTCGAGGCCGAGGCGCGCGAAAACCTCCCCCGACCACTCGCCCGTTTGCGGGTTCATCAGGAAGGAGCAGGCCGCATCCGTCCAATCCATCGCCCGCTCGCCCGTCAGCCGCAGATTGACGAAGTCCTTCGGCATCATCACCGTGCGCGTCTTCGCCCAGGCCTCGCTGTCATGATCGCGCAGCCATTGCAGCTTGAAGGCGGGCCAGGCCGGCGTCGGTGGATTGGCTGTCAAGGGCAGCCAGGCCGCGAGATCTTCCCGCGCCTCGAAGTCCCGCACGTAATCGAGCGTGCGCTTGTCGTTCCAAAGGGGCACGGCCGCGCGCGCGGGCAGGCCCTCCTCGTCGATCAGCACCGTGCCGTGCATCTGCCCGCAAGCCACCACAGCCTCGATCGCGAGCCCCCGCATGCGGGCCTCGGCGGTGACCGCACGGAGCGTCTCGCAGGCGGCGGCCCACCAATCCTCCGCCCGCTGCTCTGCCCAGCCATAGGCCGGCACGATCTGGTCATAGCTCTTCGCCGCGATGAAGACGATGTGCCCGCGGTGATCGACAAGCGCCGCGCGCGTCGAGCCGGTTCCGATATCAAGCGCCGCGATGACCTGCATGGCGGTCAGCGGCGGAAGACCTTGGAGACGTTCTGGATGACCACGGCAATCACGATGATGATGCCGAGATAGACCTCCTGGTGATAGCCCGGAACGCCGGCCAGGTTCATGATATTGCCGATGATCCCGAGGATCATGACACCGAGAAAGGTGTTGATGCTGCCGCCCGAGCCGCCCATCAGGCTCGCGCCGCCGATGACGACGGCGGCGATCGCGTTAAGCTCGTCGCCGACCGCCACATCCGGAGAGCCGACCCCCGACCGCGCGGTGATGAGAACGCCCGCCAAGGCGGCGAGCGCGCCCGAGATGATATAGACCATCAGAACATGCAGCGGCACCGAGATGCCCGAAAGCCGCACCGCCTCTTCATTCGATCCGATCGCCTTCACCAACCTGCCGAAGCGGGTGAAGTTCAGAACGACGAGCGCAATCAGGAAGGCCGCGAACATCACGATGGCAGGCGCCGGAATGCCCAGCACGAAGGAGGTGCCGAAATCCGTCAGCACCTGGCCCTTCTGCCCCACCACGATCGTCTGGCCGTTCGCGGCGATCAAGGCATAGCCGCGCGCGGCCGTCATCATCGCAAGCGTTATCACGAAGGCCGGCAGGCGGAAGAAGGCGATGAAGATGCCCGAGATCGCGCCGCAGCCGGCCCCGATCCCGATCACCATCGGCACCGCGAGATACCAGGGATAGTCATTGAGAAAGAGCGCCGAGACGACCGAGCCGAGCGCCGCGACAGAACCCACCGAGAGGTCGATCCCCGCGGTCAGGATCACGAGCAGCATGCCGACCGATATCAGGCCCGTGCCCGACATCTGCAGCAGCATGTTCATCACATTGCCTTCCGTCAGGAAGGCTTTCGATTGCGAAGCGGCAAAGGCCACCAGGAGGATGAAAATGACGACGGTGCCGTAGGTGCGGAACAGCTTGCCGAAATGCACCGCGCGCTTCGGGCCGCCTTCGCTGATGGTCGCGCTGGTCTCGCTCATGATGCGTCCCCCTGGGCCGCATATCCGGCGTTCGGCGCCGTTGCATGGGTCATCGACAGTCTCAGCAATGTTTCCTCCTGGTACTCCGCCGGCGTCAAGCTTCCGCGCAGCTCCCCCTCGCCCATCACCAGAATCCGGTCGCAGAGACCGAAAAGCTCCGCATGCTCCGAGGATATGACGATCACCGCCTTGCCCGCGGCCGCCAGGCGGTGGATGAGCGAATAGATCTCGCTCTTGGCGCCGACATCGACGCCGCGCGTCGGTTCATCGAGGATGATGAGATCAACATCGGCGTGGAACCACTTGGCGAGCACGACCTTCTGCTGGTTGCCGCCCGAGAGGCTCGAGACCGGATCGTTCATCGAGCCGAGTTTGATCCGGAGTTTCTTGATGAGTTGGCCGACGACGCGGCGCTCCTTCGCCTGGTTGAAAAATCCCGCAACCGTCACGGCGGCGGTATTGGCCATCGTGGCGTTGTCGCGAATTGCAAAATCAAGCACGGCGCCCTGGCCCTTGCGGTCCTCCGGCACGAGGCCAACGCCGCGCCTGACAGCCTGGCGCGGAGAGCGCGGCCTGTAGGCCTGCCCGCAGAGCTCCATCCTGCCCCCGCTCACCGGATCGGCGCCGAAGATCGCGCGCGCAACCTCCGTCCGCCCCGAGCCCACGAGGCCGCCGAGCCCCACGATCTCGCCGCGTCGGATCTCGAAGGACACGTTCTTAACGCCGTTCGGCAGCGAAAGATCGGCCACCCGCAAAATCGTGTCGCCCTGCGCCGTCTCCGGCTTCTCGCCGAAAAGCTGGGCGATCGGGCGCCCCACCATCATGCGGATCAGATCGTCCATGCTCGTGCTGGCGGGCGTCACGGTGGCCACGTTGCGCCCGTCCTTCATCACCGAAACCCGGTCGGCAATCTCATAGATCTCCCGCAAGCGATGTGAGATATAGACGATGCCGACACCACTTGCGCGCAAGTCGCGAATGATCCGCAAAAGCCGCGATGCATCGCCGGTGGAGAGCACCGCCGTCGGCTCGTCGAAGACGATGACCTTGACCTGGCGCGAAAGCGCCTTGGCGATCTCGACCACCTGGCGATGCGCGACCGAGAGATCGGCAACGAGCGCCTGCGGCGCGATATCGAAGCCCAGCCGGGCAATCAATGCGCGCGCCCGGCCGTTCAGCTCACGCCAGTTCAGATAGTGCGGAAGGTCGCCGAGGAAGATGTTCTCGGCAACCGTCAGATCCTGGGCCAGCGCCATTTCCTGGTGAATGATGGAAATGCCGTGGCGGATCGCGTCGAGCGGCCGGGCAAGGCGGACCACCTCCCCCGCAAGCGCGATCACCCCCTCATTCGGCTGGATCTCGCCGCCCAACACCCGCATGAGGGTGGATTTGCCGGCGCCGTTTTCGCCCACAAGCGCATGAACCTCGCCCGCTTCGAGCGCGAAGCCGACATTGCTCAAGGCATGAATGCCGGCGAAAGACTTGGAGATATTTTTCAGTTCAACGAGCGCCGCCACACCAGCCCTCCGCCGTTTGCAGGATCACCCAGCTGGCCGCCCCCTGCTGGGGCGGCCAGGCACAGTCGTCACAGAGGGCCTTCTGCCGGATGCGGCAGCAACAAGGCGATCAGAAGACCGATTTCGGATCGTAGTATTTGCCCACATTCGCCTTCGTAATCGCGACGGGCGGGGTGAAGGTGTAATAGTCGAGCTTCTTGGTCAGCTTACCCTCCAGCGCCTGAACGCCGAGATCGACCGCCATCCGGCCGAGGATCGTCGGGCTGTTGAGGCCGGTCGCGCCGTATTCACCCTTCTGGATCAGCTCCAACGCCTGCTTCTGCCCGTCCGCCGCCGCCACCAGCAGAATGCCCTTGAGCCGGCCTGCCGCCTGCAGCGCCTTGCGCGCGCCGAGCACCATCGAATCATTCTCGCCGAGCACAACATTGATATCGGGATGCGCGGTCAGCAGATCCTCCATGGCCTTGAGCCCGCCATCGGTCGTCCAGCCGCCCCAGCCCTGGCCGACGATATCGACATTGGCATGGCCGTAATTGGTCAGGAGCCCGTCCATCAGGCCGGTGATCACGCCGAGGCGGCGCGCCTGCCCCACGAGATTGCCCTGGTCGCCCGAAATCAGGGCGATCTTGACAGGCTTGCCGCCCGTCTGCTTCGCCAGCCACTGGCCGACGAGCTGGCCGTTCTCGCCGTTATCGGCCGATACGTTGGTCACGATATCGGCCCCGTGGGCAAAGAGGGAATCCATCCCGATCACCTTCA
Source organism: Acidisoma sp. C75 (assembly GCF_054665095.1). NCBI lineage: Bacteria > Pseudomonadati > Pseudomonadota > Alphaproteobacteria > Acetobacterales > Acidocellaceae > Acidisoma > Acidisoma sp. C75. The sequence goes on along the minus strand of NZ_BAAFHD010000001.1, from coordinate 156,246 downwards.
CGCCGCGGCGGGCGGCGGCATTCACCGCGGGGATGAGGCCATTCGGATCGCGCGGATTGACGATCAGCACATTCACCCCGGCCGCCACCATGTCCTGAATATCGCCGATCTGCTTGACCATGTTGTTCTGGGCATCGGAGGTGCGAACATTGCAGCCGTCCTTCTTGGCCTCAGCAACGGCTGCCTGCATCTGCGCGGCGAAGTAGGGTGCGCCGAGCGTGTACATTGACACGCCAACCTCGCAGGCTGGTGCGGCGCGCGCACTCGTCCCGAAGGCAAGAGCCGCCAGCATCGCGCCGGCAACGAGGGCATAGTTCATCCGATCCTCCCGATTTTTGATTGCGCCCGGCATGTCGAGGCCTGACTTCGGGCAAAACAGTAATGGGCGCACAGAGAGCCGTCAATAGAATTCCAACAGTTTATGTTGTAAAATTACCTATTTCTCTTGTGGTGCGGGTCGTTATGGCCTATATCGCGGGTGTTTGTGGATTTTTATTCCAGGACTAGGGGGCAAACCGCCATGAACCTTGCCGAGCCCAGGCTCTGCTCCGTCTCCATTGCAACCGGCATGCTGGTCAATGGCGACAGCCATTACCGCAAGACCTTCCGGGATCTCTCCGGGCTCTATGCGGACGAGCGAGCCTTCGGCCAGCTTCTCGCCAACGCGGCGGATGATGTCGCGTACGAGGTGACATCCTATGCCGCAGGGGACAGGGCGACGGATTTCATCCTCGGCGTCACCCGCATGCGGCCGGGCAAGGTCGGGCGCGAATACTATCTCACGCGCGGGCATATCCATGCCGCGGCCGACAGGCCGGAGGTGTATCATGTCCTGGCCGGCCACGGCCTGATGCAGATGGAAAGCCCGGGCGGCGAGGTCCGCCTGGTCGAGATGCGGCCGCAGGATATCTGCTACGTGCCGCCCTTCTGGATTCATCGCTCGGTCAACCTCGGCGAGACCGATCTCGTCATGTTTTTTTCCTACCCCGCGGATTCCGGGCAGGATTACGGGATCATCGAGCGTGCCCATGGCATGCGCGTCCGCATCATGGAGGATGGCCAAGGCGGCTGGCGGCAGGAGCCCAATCCGCACTGGCGGCCGCGCAGCGCGGAGGAGACCGCCGCGATCCTCGCGGGCGAAAGTGCCACGGCCTGAGGCGAAGGGAGATCGGCATGACCAGCTATCAGCGGGCGACGCGGCCCACCTTCTATTTCATTGGCGTAACCACCGCCCAAAGCTCGATCATGAAGGTTTTTCCGGCCTGGGCCGCCGATCTCGGCCTCGGCGATGTCGTGATCAAGGGGATCGACTTCCCGCTTCATGCAGATCCTGCCGCTTATCGCGCGGCGGTGGAATTCATCCGCGACGATCCGCTCTCCCGCGGCGCCCTCGTCACCACCCATAAGATCGATCTCTTCCATGCCTGCGCGGATCTTTTCGATGTCATAGATCCGCTCGCCGCCCTGATGCGAGAAACATCCTGCATCTCCAAGCGCGACGGGCGATTGATCTGCCACGCCAAGGATCCCATCTCCTCTGGCCTCGCGATGGATGGCTTTCTCGGCGCCGACCATTTCGCGCGCACAGGGGCGGAGGTTTTCGTCATCGGCGCCGGCGGCTCGGCGATTGCATTGACATGGCATCTTATGCAGCGGCATCACGCCCCCGATATGCCGGCGCGCATCATCGTCTCCGATCGCGCGGCATCCCGCCTGGCGGAGATCGCGCGCATCCATACCGAGATCGAGACCAGCCTCCCCACGCTCTACGTCGAGGCGAAGACGATCGCCGATAACGACCGCATCCTCGCCGGCCTTGCGCCCTGCTCGCTCGTCATCAACGCCACGGGTCTCGGCAAGGATCATCCCGGATCGCCGCTCAGCGGCGCGGCCCGCTTCCCCGAGCGCGCGATCGTCTGGGATCTCAACTATCGCGGCGATCTGGTCTTTCTCGATCAGGCGCGCGCTGAGGCCGGCGCGCGGGGATTGACTGTTCTCGACGGCTGGACCTATTTCATCCATGGCTGGACACAGGTGATCGCTGAGGTTTTCGATGTGCGGATCGGCACCGATGCCGGATCGATCGCCCGGCTGACGCATCTTGCCAATGCCGCCCTGAACGCCTAGAGCGGTCGATGGTCGCTGATACTTGCCCCCGTTCCGCTCTGGCTTCTTGGTCGCGCGCGCATCCTCGCCGGGCTGGATTTTCCCTCCGGCCCGGATCTCTGGCCGCAGGCATGGCGGCGCGGTGGCAGCGGCGGCGGCATTGCGCGCCGTGCACAAGATTTAGCCGCCGACCGGCCCGAGGTGCCTGATGAGTTTCCGAGACGAAGATCTGCCGGCGGCGCACAATATCCTGGAAGTGGTCCGGGTGTCGCGGGCGGATCTGCGAAAGTCAGAGCGCAAGATCGCAGACGCGCTGCTCGAGAACCCGCACCGCTTCCTCAACGCCACCGTCTCCGAGACCGCCGCGATCGCCGAGGTCAGCCAGCCGACCGTTATCCGCTTCTGCGCGGCGATCGGCTGTGACGGCTTTCAGGGTTTCAAGATCCGTCTGGCGCAGAGCCTGGCACTTGGAACCCCGGCGACGCAATCCGCGATCACCGATGAAGATGAGCCGGCCGAGGTCGCCGCCAAGATCTTCGACTACACCATCAGCTCACTCGACTGGGCGCGCCGCAAGCTCGCGATCGAGCAGATCAACGCCGCCGTCGAGCTTATTCTCAAGGCCCGCTGCCTTGAGATCTTCGGCTTCGGCGCCTCCGCGATCGTCGCCGAGGATCTGCAGCAGAAATTCCCCCTCCTCGGCATTCCCTGCAATGCGACGACAGACAGCCACCAGCAACTCATGGCCGCCTCGATGATGAAGCCGGGGGATGTCGCCGTCGCAATCTCCAATACCGGCAGCACGCTGGCGATCGTCGAGCTTGCGCGCCTCGCGCGCGAGCAGGGCGCGCGGGTCATCGCCATCACCGGGCACGACCAGACCGCCCTGAGCGATTATTCCGATGTCGTGGTGCGGGTCGAGACCCTCGACAATACCGATCTCTTCACCCCGACGATCTCGCGCATCGCCGCCCTCGTCGTCGTCGATATCCTCTCGACGCTGGTCGCCCGCAGATTGGGCCGCGCGCATAACCAGAGGCTGGTGCGGATGAAGCGCTACCTCAGCCAGCGGCGCAAGAACGAGTTGTTTTGACGGGCGGCAGAGGCCGGCCCGGGGCGCCAAAGGCCGCCAGGCGTGCGGGGGCGCCTCATCCCGCGCGGACGGAGCGAAAACTTCAACTGTTTGTCACCTGCCGGCAGGTGTTTCTTCCGCCCTCTCGCCTAATCTGTCTCCGCCCGGCCATCCGGCCGTGGCCGCGCCCAGAGACGAGACGGAAGGGCTTGCATGTCCGCCATCACCTTCGACCTCGAGGTTGCCGGAGCGGCCGCGGCCTCCCTCGCCATCTCCCGCTTCCGGGGGGAGGAGCAGCTGAGCCGCCCCTATCGCTTCGATCTGGCGGTAACGGCGGCGGAGGACGGCCCGAGGCTCGACCAGTTGCTCGGCCAGCAAGCCCGCCTCACCCTCACGCGGCAGGATAGCCACCGCGTCATCCATGGCCTGATCGCCGAGGGGCGAGAGAGCGGGGAGGCTTCGGGCGGCACCTCGGCCTATCGCCTCGCCCTCGTTCCGCGCCTCGCGCTGCTTGGCCTCTCCCGCCACCAGCGCAGCTTCGGGACAGACGCGCCGATGTCGGTGCTCGATGTCGTGCAGGCAGTCCTCGCCGATCCGGATGGGCTTGCCATGGGCGCTGAGGATTGGTGCTTCCGGCGGCTGGAGCGGGATAACTACCCCGCGCGAGACTTCTGGGCGCAGTATGACGAGAGCGACTTCGATTTCCTCCACCGGCACCTGGAACATTGGGGCATCTTCTATTTCTTCGAGCAGACGCCGTTGCACGAGCGCATCGTGTTCTGCGACGAGGCGAGCCGCACCCCGCACCAGCGCACGGACCACCGCATCACCTTCACCACCCGACAGACGACGCTCGGCGATGATCGTGGCTATGCCCACGCCGTCACACGCCAGATGCGGCTGGTGCCGAAGACCGTTCAGATCAAGGATTACAACGACGAGACGCCGCATCACGTTCTGCAGGCGCGCCGCCCGGTGCCACATGGCCAGGCCGGCATCTATTCCGAATACGCGCCGCATGTCCGCGACGATGCCGAGGCCGATCTCATCGCCCATGCGCGGGCCGATGAACTGGCGAGTGGCTTCGACATTTTCGAGATCGAGACGGATTCGCCCTTCCTCGCCCCCGGCTATCACCTGACCATGTCGGACCACCTGCGCACGGGTTTCAACCAGAGCTATCTCCCGACCGAGATCCGTCATGAAGGGGCGCAGCCGCTCGCGGAGGGATTTGCCGCGCCCGAGGAGACGGTCGCCGGTGGCTATCGCAACACCGTCACCGCGATCCCGAGCAGTTCGCCCTATCGCAGCCCGCGGCGCCTGCGCCGGCCGGTGATGGCGGGCATCATGCCGGCAACGGTCGAGGCGCCGGAAGGCCATGGCGACCGCGCGCGGTTGGACGCGCAAGGGCGCTATCGCATCGCGATCGATTTCGACAGTGCGGAGAAGCCGGTCTTTCAGCGTTCGGCCGCGGTGCGCATGGCGCAGCCCTATGGCGGGCCCAATATGGGCCTGCATCTCCCCTTGCGGGATGGCAGCCCGGTCATGGTCGGCTGGGTCGATGGCGATCCGGACCGCCCGCTGATCATGGGCGCGGTGCCCAATGCCCGGGCGACAAGCCCGGTGACCCAGCAGAACCACACCCAGAACAAGCTCTCCACGCCGTCCGGCATCGCGATCGTGATGAATGACGGGCCGGGCCAGGCGGATCACCCGCATAGCGGCTCCGGTGCGGGCGAGGGCGGCCAGGGCGGCCATGGCCGCGCGCATCAGGCCGCAGCGAGCCATACGCCCACGAGCAGCGTCTATACCTCCTTCAAGGTGCCAGCCGATGGCAGCAGCCTGCCGCATTACTGGCGCGTCGGCGATATCGCGCCGGCAGACGGGCACGAGCCGCGTATCCTCGGCAGCAGCACGTTCCAGGCCGGCAGCGCCACCAATCGCGATCCGAGCCTGAGCAGCAGCAGCTACAGCGGCTTCTTCGGCTTTACCCCGCACCACCATACGATGACCGTCGGCGGCAATGCCAATTCGTTGATCCAGGGCAATCACAGCCTGCGGGTCAACGGCAGCTCCTATCACGCCTTCGCCGGGCCTCAGCATGTCGATGCCTATATCGCGCAGGGCGGCGGGGGCGTCGGCGCGGAATCGACGCCGCTCTACCAGAAGATGGAACTCGTCAACAATCTCTTTGCCATCGAATCCTTCTGTGTGCCGCGCTACGAGTTCTTCAATGGCATGAAGATGGAATATATGAACGGCTGGAACGTGGAATACGGTATCGGCCAGAAGCTCGAAGCCTTCCTCGATTTCTTCGGCACCTTCGAGCATCGCGCCGGCGCGCAAGTCACGCTCTCCGGCCTGCCCAAGCTCTACGAGACGGAGTGGACGCCAAGCGGCGTCGGCTCCCTTATGAACCCGTTGCAGATCTTCAAGAAGCCGATGGGGTCGAGCTACAACATCTCGATGTCCGGCTACAGCTACAAGCAGATCAGCGGCGTCGATAAGGACCATCGCATCTTTGGCGCGAATTCGGTGACGATCGGCTACCGGCCGGTAGCCGGCACCGCGGCGATGACGGCGCTGACCGAAGCCGCGACCGTCGCGACCCTCATCTCCGCCCTCTCGGCCGTCGCCGCCAACGGCGCGCAGCCCTTCGCCTATGCCGCCGCCCTCAACGAGGCGGGGGTGCAGGATGTCAACAAGGGCGATTGGGAAGATATCGTCACCGAGGCGATCGAGATCGCGGCGGCCGCAGGGCTCGGCATGTCCTATATCGTCTCGCTCGCGGCGATCCTCGCCTATCATCTGGTGGGGGCGAAGGCGCTCGCCCTCCATGATGCGGTGGCCATAACGGACCCCATCGCCTCGACGCTCGCCCTCGGCAAGACCGGCGCCACCCTGCAATTCGGCAATCCGCTCACCAACGGTTCGGTCCTTTCGATGAAACCGGCCGAATTCGGCCTCAGCATGGGGCCGAGTTCCGGCATCATCATCGATCTCGAAACAGTGACGATCATGACGCAGAATGTGGAGATCATCGCGGCTCAGTCGGTTGCCATCTCCTCGGCCGGTGAGGTGACCGTCGAGGCGCCCGCCATCGCCATGACCGGGGCGGTGCATGTCGATGGCTCGCTCGCGATCACGGGCCCGGTCACGGCTACGGGCAATATCGCCGGCAATGTCTTTGTCGCCGGAATTTAGCGCATGCGCTTCTTCGTCTCCGATCCGCTCAAGGCGATCAGCCTCATCAATCGGGTGCGGCCCGAGGATTATCTCGTCTCGATTGTCTGCGTCCTGCGGGCGAGGCTGGCTGTCAACGGTATCTGCGCGCCGCTCTCCGCCAAGAAGCAGCCCGGCCCGCGCAAAAGCGAGGCGCATGACGATGGCACCGGCAACAGCCCGCGCTTCGGTGGCGATCTCGCCCCCTTCAAGCCGCGCACCGATGTCACGGTCATGGGTTCAGCGCATGTGCCGGGCCGACAGAAGGCGACGTCGCTTGCCGTCACCTTCGGCGTGAACGACTGGCGCAAGACCCTCGATGTCATCGGCGACCGTGATCTCGTGCGCGACGAGCAGGTGAGTTTCTCCCCGCCCGAGCCTTTTTCCTGCATGCCGCTGCGCCTTGAAAACACCTTCGGCGGGTTGAAATCTCCCGCCAACCCCTGGGGCAAGGGCTACGGCATCCTGACCGATCACCCGGGCGCGCGGCTTGCCGCCTGCAATATCCACCCCGCGGGCCACCGTCATCTCGATTGGCGGGCGCAGATCGTGGCGCCTGCCTTCGGCCCGCTACCGCCCAACCGGCCGCCCCGCGCGCGGCTGCGTGGCACCTATGGCGAAGCCTGGCTCTACAAACGTAACCCCCTGCCGCCCGAGGACTTCGACTGGGGCTTCCACAACGTCGCGCCACAGGATCAGCAGTTCTCACCCTATCTCGCCGGCGACGAGACGCTCCATTTCGAGCATTTTCATCCCGAGCATCCTGCCTTCTCGAGCAGGCTGCCCGGCCTTCGGCTGCGCGTGCTGGTGCGCCGCGCGATGGAAGCGGAGGGGACATACCAGATCGAGGAGCTGCGCCATGCCCTCGACAGTGTCCATGTCGATACCGACGCGATGACGGTCGATCTCGGCTGGCGTGCCGTCACCCGAGCGCTCTCCAAAGATGCCGCGGAGATCACGCACGCCTATATCGCGACGGAAGCGTTGAGCGACGAGCCGCAGCCCCTGGCCGCGCATGTCGAAGCTTTCGAGGCGAAGCGCGCCCCGCGCCCGATCCGCACCCCGCCGCCGCCCAAGGAGGCGCCGCAAGCCGAGGAGGCCGCGCAAGACGAAGAGGAGCAAATCGTGACGCTCAAGGCGGCGATCGAGCGGATGCCCTTCAAGGCACCCTTCAAAGAAGCGATCGCTGCCGCGCAAACGAGCCAGGAGCTGCGGGATCTGATCGCGGAAGAGGGCAAGCGCGTCTCGTCGGTGCTGGAGAAGGCGAAAGACCTGAAGCGGTGAGCCTGAGGCTCGCGCCGCTTGTTCCGCCCTCCCCAATTGTTAATGTGTCGAGCCATAGAAAAAGGGCCCGCCCGCGTCTCAGTCTCGGCCCGCAGTATCGAGGAGGCCACCATGCCCGCAGTGCTCACCATCGGCAGCATGATCACCTGCAACCAGTCCATGGTGCCGGTGCCGATCCCGCTGCTCGGCGTGCCGACGACGGCCACCACCGATGGCATGCCGGTCGCCACCATCGCGATGATGGTGCCTTTCGAGAATATCGAAACCTTCGGCGTCTGCGTCTCGGAAGCCAACCCGGAAGTCGTCGCCGCCAAGCTCGTGGGCTCGCCGGGCGTGCCCTGCGTGCCGATCATCGATACGCCCTGGGATCCGCCCTCGCCCAATATCCTGATCGACGGCATTCCCGCGGCCCTCGCCTCCAGCAAATGCCTCTGCACCTGGCTCGGCGAAATCTCGGTCGAGATCGATGAGGGGATCAGCTTCACCGATGGCTGAGGCGCGGCCGGCTGAGGCGCCCCCGGCTGAGGCGCGGCCGGCTGAGGTGCGGCCGGCTAAGGCGCCGCCTGGGCGCGGCGCGCGCTTCGTGGCAGAAGGATGGGCATGACGAGCCCTGCCCTCGATGCCGCCGCCCTGGCGCCTGACGAACCCGCCCTCGCCGAGCCCGGCCAGACGAGCGCCCCCGGCGCCCGCGCCCAGCGCGCCTTCGGGCGCCTCCACCTCGGCTTCAAACGCCGGGATGGGGAAAGCGTGCTCGCCCTCTTGCGCCAGGAAGGCTGTTTCAAGGCCCGCCTGCCGCGCCCTGCCCCGGGCGCCACGCTCGAAGCGGTGCTGCTCAATACCTCGGGCGGCATCACCGGCGGCGATGATCTCGCCCTGGTCGCGGAAGCCGCCCCGGGCACTCATGCGGTCCTCACCACCCAGGCGGCGGAGCGCTACTACAAGGCGGCGGCCGGCTCCCCCCCCGCCACCATCCGCGCCACGCTGACGATCGGCGAGGATGCCCGGCTCGACTGGCTGCCGCAGGAGACGATCCTGTTCGACCGCGCATCCCTCGATCGGCGGCTCAGTATCGAGATGGCGGCCGGCGCCCGTTTCCTGGGCGTCGAAAGCCTCATCTTCGGGCGCCAGGCGATGGGCGAGACGGTCTCCCAGCTGCATCTCGCCGACCGTATCATCCTCCGCCGCGCGGGGCAGCTCATCCTGCATGACGCGACGCGGCTTTCCGGCGAGGTTGCCGTGCTGCGCGGCCGGGCTGCCACCTTCGCCGATGCCCGCGCCATGGCGACGATCGTTTACGCCGCCCCCAGGCAGGAGGCCGAGGCGCTGCTGCCCGCACTGCGCGCGGCGCTGCCGGCGGGGCTGATGCCGGCAGCGCCGGTGGAAGCCGCCGCCTCCGCCTGGAACGGCCTTGTTCTTGCAAGGCTCCTCGCGCGCGATGGGGCGGCTTTGCGGGGGGCGGTGGTCGCGGCACTCGATACCTTGCGTGGCGGCGCTGCCCTGCCGCGCGTTTGGCAGCTTTAGGGGAGGACGCTTCAGGTGAACCTGACGCCGAGGGAAAAAGACAAGCTCTTGATCGCGATGGCGGCCAATGTCGCCCGCCGCCGGCTGGAACGCGGCGTCAAGCTCAACCATCCGGAAGCCGTGGCGCTGATCACCGATTTCGTCGTCGAAGGCGCGCGGGATGGCCGCTCGGTCGCCGATCTCATGGAAGCCGGCGCCCATGTGCTGACGCGCGATCAGGTGATGGAGGGCATCGCCGAGATGATCCCGGATGTGCAGGTGGAAGCGACCTTCCCGGACGGCACCAAGCTCGTCACCGTCCACGACCCCATCCGCTGAGGAGACGCGCATGATTCCGGGAGAGATCCTGCCGGCCGCCGACGATATCGTACTGAATGCCGGCGCTGAACCCCTCACCCTGACGGTCGCCAATACCGGGGACCGCCCGGTGCAGGTCGGCAGCCATTACCATTTCGCCGAGACCAATCCGGCGCTCCGCTTCGATCGCGCCGCCGCGCGCGGCCATCGGCTCGATATCGCCGCCGGCACCGCCGTGCGGTTCGAGCCTGGGCAGAGCCGGGAGGTGACCCTCATCCCGATCGGCGGCGCCCGCGTCATCTACGGTTTCCGGGGCGAAGTCTCCGGCAAGTTGGAGGGCTGAGGCCCATGGCCCGCATGTCCCGCCACGCCTATGCGCATATGTTCGGCCCGACCGTGGGTGACCGCGTGCGCCTCGCCGATACCGAGCTTTTCGTCGAGGTCGAGCGTGATTTCACGACCTATGGCGAGGAGGTGAAGTTCGGCGGCGGCAAGGTCATCCGCGATGGCATGGGCCAAAGCCAGATGACCAATGCCGCGGGGGCGGCCGATACCGTCATCACCAACGCGCTCATCATCGATCATTGGGGGATCGTGAAGGCCGATGTCGCGCTGAAGGGCGGGCGCATCGCCGACATCGGCAAGGCAGGCAACCCGGATACCCAGCCCAATGTCGATATCATCATCGGCCCGGGGACGGAGATCATCGCCGGCGAAGGCCGCATCCTCACCGCCGGCGGGTTCGACGCGCATATCCACTTCATCTGCCCGCAGCAGGTGGAGGAAGCGCTCGCCTCCGGCCTCACCACCATGCTCGGCGGCGGCACGGGGCCCGCGACCGGCACGGCGGCCACCACCTGCACACCGGGGCCCTTCCACCTCGCGCGGATGCTGCAGGCGGCTGAAGGCCTGCCCATGAACCTCGCCTTCGCCGGCAAGGGCAACGCCTCCCGCCCGGAGGCGCTGGAGGAGATGATCCGCGCCGGCGCTTGCGCACTCAAGCTGCATGAGGATTGGGGCACGACGCCGGCCGCGATCGACAATTGCCTGAGCGTCGCGGACCGGTTCGACGTTCAGGTGATGATCCACACCGATACGCTGAACGAGAGCGGCTTCGTCGAGGATACCATCGCCGCGATCGCAGGCCGCACCATCCACGCCTATCATACCGAGGGTGCGGGCGGCGGCCATGCGCCCGACATCATCCGCGTCTGCGGCCTGCCGAATGTGCTGCCGTCATCGACCAACCCGACGCGGCCCTATACCCGCAACACGCTTGATGAGCATCTCGACATGCTCATGGTGTGTCATCATCTCGATCCCTCGATCCCCGAGGATATCGCCTTCGCCGAAAGCCGCATCCGGCGGGAGACGATCGCGGCCGAGGATATCCTGCACGATCTCGGCGCCTTCTCGATCATCAGTTCGGATAGCCAGGCGATGGGGCGTGTCGGTGAGGTCATCACCCGCACCTGGCAGACGGCGCATAAGATGAAGGTGCAACGCGGCGCCCTTCCGGGCGATGGCGCGGCGGACAATGCGCGGGTGAAGCGCTACATCGCGAAATACACGATCAACCCGGCGATCGCGCATGGAATCGCCGAGCATATCGGCTCGGTCGAGGTCGGCAAGCTCGCCGATCTCGTGCTCTGGTCCCCGGCCTTCTTCGGGGTGAAGCCCGATCTCGTCCTGAAATCGGGCACGATCGCCATGGCGATGATGGGCGATCCGAATGCCTCCATCCCGACGCCGCAGCCCGTGCATGCGCGCCCGATGTTCGGCGGTTTCGGCCGCTCGCTGACCCTCTCCTCGGTGCTGTTCGTCTCGGGTGCGGCGATCGACGCCGATCTTGGCCGCACGCTCGGGCTCACCCGGCCGCTGGTCGCCGTTGGCAACACGCGCGGCGGCATCGGCAAGGCCAGCATGGTGCATAATGACGCGACGCCGGTGGTGGAGGTCGATCCCGAAACCTACGAGGTGCGGGCAGACGGCGTGCTTCTGACCTGCGAACCCGCGACCGTCTTGCCGATGGCGCAGCGGTATTTTCTGTTCTGATGATGATCGAAGGTTTTTTGGTTCTTTTTTGTAAAAAAGAACAGAAAGCGCTTCTTTTTGAGAAAAGAAGCAAAAACTTTCTTTCTGTCGGAGCGTGCTGATGCGCGCAGTCAACCATCTGCCCGCCGGCACCTGGAACGTGGCAGACGCGGCCGACGCTGTGCTGCTCGATCATGACCATCGGCACCGGCGGCGCTTCCTGCTCAAGACCGTCTCGGGTGCCGAATGCCTGCTCGACCTGCCGCAGGCGGTGGCACTCAAGGCCGGCGACGGGCTGAAACTCGAAGACGGCCGCATCCTCGCCGTGCAGGCGATGGCGGAGCGTGTGCTCGATATCCACGCCCATGACGAGGATGCGCTCGCGCGGATCGCCTGGCATCTGGGGAACCGGCATCTGCCGGTGCAGTTCCTACCCGGCGAAATCCGCATCCGCTATGATCACGTGATCGCGGAAATGGTGGAAATCCTCGGCGGCCATGGCCAGGAAAACATGGCGCCCTTTGATCCGGAGTCAGGCGCCTATGCGCCGGGCACGGGGGGACATCATCATCACCACGATGACGACGATCTCGGCCACCACCACCATGACTAGCGCGTCCCGGACTGACGCGTCCCGGACTGACGCCTCGCTCAGCGATGATGGTTTCCTGAAACTGCTCGCCTGGCTTTCCCCTGCCTTCCCGACGGGTGGCTTCGCCTATAGCCACGGGCTCGAATGGGCGATCGAGGCCGGGGATGCGGCATCCACCGCCGGCATCGTCGGCTGGATTTGCGATATCCTCGAAGAAGGCAGCGGGCGGACGGATGCGATCCTCCTCCGCCACGCGCATCGGGCCTGCGGCGACGCGGCGGCGCTCGCCGAGATCGTCGCGCTCGCGGCAGCCCTGCCGACGGGGCGGGAGCGGCAGCAGGAGACCATCCTGCAGGGCCGCGCCTTCCTCACCGCCGCCCGCGCCTGGGGGCCAAGCCCGGCCGATGGTCTGGCCGAGCAGGAGATCGCCTATCCGGTCGCGATCGGCATCACGGCGGCGGCCCACGGCATCGCGGAAGACCGCGCCTGCTTCGGCTTCCTGCATGCCTTCGCAGCCAATCTCGTCTCGGCTGCCGTCCGGCTCATTCCGCTCGGCCAGCAGGCGGGCTTGCGGATCATCGCGGCCCTGGAGCCCGTGCTCGCCACGCTCGCGGCGGCGAGCCGGGATCTCACGCTCGACGATATCGGCTCGGCCACCATCCGCGCCGATCTCGCCGCCCTTCACCACGAAACGCAATATACGAGGTTGTTTCGCTCATGATGTCTTCGCCCCATGGTCCTTTGCGCGTCGGTGTCGGCGGGCCGGTCGGCACCGGCAAGACTGCGCTCATGGATGCGCTCTGCAAGCAGTTTCGCGAGACCTACAATATCGCCGCCATCACCAACGACATCTACACCAAGGAGGATGCGGAGTTCCTCACCCGCGCGGGCTCCCTCACCCCTGATCGCATCATGGGGATCGAGACCGGCGGCTGCCCGCATACCGCAATCCGCGAGGATGCCTCGATCAACCTCGCAGGTGTGGCCGATCTCAACCGCCGCTTTCCCGGGCTCGATCTCATCCTCATCGAAAGCGGGGGCGACAATCTGGCGGCGACCTTCAGCCCCGAGCTTGCCGATCTCACCATCTACGTGATCGACGTCTCGGCCGGCGACAAGATCCCCCGCAAGGGCGGCCCAGGCATCACGCGGAGCGACCTGCTCGTTATCAACAAGATCGACTTGGCACCCCATGTCGGCGCCAGCCTCGATGTCATGGATCGCGATGCCCGGAAGATGCGGGGCGAGCGGCCCTTCGTCTTTACCAATATCCGCGCGGGCCAGGGGGTTGCCGATATCGCCGCCTTCATCGAGCGCCAGGGCGGCCTTTCCCGCGCCGCCTGACGGGGGCGAGGCTTGCCCGCGATGGGGGCATTCCGCGCGGGCCGCCGCCCGGGCTAGTCTCGGCCCCGCAACAGGCACCGGAGCCGGTCATGGCCGAGACGCTGAAAGCTTCCCTCCCCGCCCTGCTGGCCCGCCTGCCAGGATCGGCCGGCGCCCGATGGCCGGAAGGCGCGCCCTTCACGGAGGCGCTGCGCCACGGCAGCATGTCGGTCGAAATCTTTGCGCCGCGCGGCACCGACCGGCAGAGCCCGCACGAGCAGGACGAGCTCTATATCGTGGCCGGCGGCCATGCCCGCTTCGAGCACGCAGGCAATGTCACCGAGGCCCGCAGCGGCGATGTGCTCTTCGTGCCGGCGGGCGACGACCACCGCTTTCATGACATGAGCGATGATTTCGTGACCTGGGTGATCTTCTGGGGCCCCAAGGGCGGCGAAGGGACCGTCGCCCCCGTCTGAGCCTTTCGTCCGTGTCCGAACTGCATGCCGATCACGGCTTGATCCAGAGCCTGGCCGCGCTCGCCGGCTCAGCCGACGGTCGTGCCATCCCGCGCTTCGGCGGAGGCCGCGGAGACGCGGTTTCGGCCGGAGGTCTTGCTCTGGTAAAGCGCCGCGTCTGCCGCCGCCAGCATCGCTTCCACCGGCCCGCTCGGCGCCGTCTCGATATGGCCAATGCCGATGCTGACCGTCATCAAGGCGAGGCCCGGGGCATGCGGAATGCCGAGCGCCTCCACCGAGGCGCGGATGCGCTCGGCGATCACCCGCGCCTCGCGGTAGCGCGTCTCGGGCAGGATCACCGCCAGCTCCTCCCCGCCATAGCGGGCGGCGATGTCATGTGCGCGGCGGATACAGGCCTCCAGGCAGCCGGCGATGGCGCGCAGCACCTCGTCCCCCGCCTGGTGGCCGTAGCGATCGTTGTAGAGCTTGAAGAAATCGACATCGATCATCAGCAGGCTGATCGGCCGCTCCAGCAGGCAGCAGCGCTCCCATTCGCGCTCCAGCGCCTCGTCGAAGCCGCGGCGGTTGAGCAGGCGGGTCAGCCCGTCGGTGCGGGCAAGGCACACCAGCTGGTCGTTGGCGCTGCGCAGGTCGCGCTCGATCTCCATCTTCTGGCCGAGCTGGCGTAGCAGCTGCACGGTGAGGATGACGAAGCCCGTCAGCATGATCGCCATGGCGACCACGAGCAGCGCACCGAGCAGCCGCCACCCGCGCATGAGATCCGCCGTCGAGAGGCTGACATAGACGACGAGCGGCAGATCCCCGACCCAGGCGACGCTGAGGCGCCGCGCCATGCCGTCCTTGTACATCGCGTCCTGCCAGACGACGACATGGCCGCGCGGCAGGCCGGAGAGGGCATGCATCACCCGCTGTTCGGCCGCCTGGTTCTGCGGCCCGGAGCTGACCCCGGCGAGGAGATCGCCGCGCGGATCGATGAGGCCGGCTTCCCCCGCCGCCCCCACCTGCAGCTTGGAGAAGACCGACTTGATCCAGTCAAGCGAGAGAAAGGCAACCACCGCGGTGAGCTTGCCGCAGGCGGCAGCATCCGTGCAGGGGCGGATGACGGCGACTTCCTGCGGCCCGTGCTTGCGGCGCACGGCGATGATATCCAGCCCGGTCGCGTGGTCGTGTTGCGAGAGGCGGGCGAGCAGCGCCTGCACCAGCGCCGCGGGCGGCGCCGCGCCGGGGCGCGCATAGAGCGTCGCGACCGTCCCGCCACTCTCCTGCACGACAAGGCTCCTGACATCGGGATCGGTCGCCCAGGTGTTCTTCAGCTCGTCGGTCACGGCCGGGGCGGCAAGCCCACCCGCGCCGCGCGCATCGGCGATCACGGTGGCGAGTCGCGTCTCGTAGCGGCTGACATCGGCGAGCACCGCGTCATCGGCCAGCATCAACAGATCGTCCGCCACCATCGCCGCGCGGCCTTCGATATCCTGCCGCGCCGTCGTCAAGGCCCAGGCGCAGACGACGATGAGCAGCAGCAGCAGCGCCCCCCAGGCGGTGCCCCAGGGGCCGAGGACGGCGGCCAGATGCAGGGGGAGAAATCGTCTAATCCGCGCCAGCATCATCCCGGAATATTCCGCCTCTCGCCTCAATCAGCGCGTCGCCGCCCAACGGCTAATACAAATTCGTTGCCGAGCCGCATAGACCGGGCGGGCGGATAAAGCAGCAGGTGGGGAGGAGGGGCGGCAGCACAAGACGCGGCAAGGCCGGGGTGGATGCGCCGGAAGCGGGAGGCAAAGCGGGCAGATCCCCCGCCGGCGCGCCACCGGCGCCGGCGGGATGCAGGGAGGCGGGCGCGTTACTGGTCGCGCTCGTCCGGATCCTTCTCCACCTCGATCTCAGCCTCGATCGGATCGTCATCGTCGAGATCGGCCGTCTCGTCCAGCACGTCGTCATCATCCTCGACGACATCCTCGACCTCGACGGCCTCGACATCGACATCCTCCTCCCGCGCCGCGGCCACCGGCTTCTTGAGGCGCCGATCATCCATCGGCGGCCCGCCCCGCTTCAGGCGCGGCTGCTCGGGCGGCTGCTCGGTGCCGCATTTGGGGCAGGCGGGCGTCGGGTTGCGGAGGTCGTAAAAGCGTGTCCCGCAGGAGACGCAGGTGCGCTTGGAGCCTAGCTCAGGCTTTACCATTGGGAGCCTCGTCAAGATGGGCGAAGATCGGAAGGGGGCGGCCTTGCCATCCCAGGGCCCGGCTGTCAAACCCCCTTCCCGCGCATGTGCCCTTCCTGCATCAAGAGTAGCCCGATGGAACCTTCTCCGAACGCCGCCGCCCGCGCGGCATCGCCCCTGCAAAGCCGCCCGGCCGGCGCCCCGCTCCAGGGCCGTATCCGCGTGCCGGGGGATAAGTCGATCAGCCATCGGGCGCTCATGTTCGGCGCCCTCGCGGCGGGTGAGACGCGCATCACCGGCCTGCTGGAGGGGGAGGACGTGCTGCGCACCGCCGAGGCCATGCGGGCCCTGGGCGCCACCGTTACCCGCCATGCGCCCGGCCATTGGGCGGTGCGCGGCCAGGGGCGCGGCACCCTCGCCGAGCCCGCGGATGTGCTCGACATGGGCAATTCCGGCACCGCCGCCCGCCTCATCTGCGGCATCCTGGCAAGCCACCCGATCTTCGCGGTGCTGACCGGAGACGGCAGCCTGCGCCGCCGCCCGATGAAGCGGGTGACGGAGCCGCTCTCGGCCACCGGCGCGCGTTTCGCCAGCCGCGAGGGCGGGCGCCTGCCGCTCGCCATCGAAGGGGCCGGCAATCCGGCGCCGCTCGCCTACCGCCTGCCGGTCGCCTCCGCCCAGGTGAAATCGGCGATCCTGCTCGCCGGCCTCAATGCCGCGGGCGAAACGGTGGTCGAGGAGCCGGAGGCAACGCGCGACCATACCGAGAACATGCTGCGCCATTTCGGCGCCTCCGTCGCGGTCACGGCGGAAGGGGCCGGGCGCGTCATCCGGCTGCAGGGCCGCCCCACCCTGACCGCCGCCGATATCGTGGTGCCGGGCGATCCCTCCTCCGCCGCCTTCCCGCTCATCGCCGCCCTCATCGTGCCGGGCTCGGAGGTCACCATCGAAGGCGTCGGCCTGAACCCGCTCCGCACTGGCCTTTTCACCAGCCTCATCGAGATGGGCGCCGATCTCACCATCGCCAATGAGCGGGTGGAGGGTGGCGAGCCGGTAGGCGACATCACCGCCCGCGCCGGCACGCTGCGGGCGATCGAGGTGCCGCGGGCGCGCGTGCCGTCGATGGTGGACGAGTTCCCGATTCTCGCCGTCGCCGCCGCCTGCGCCACCGGCACCAGCCGCTTCCGCGGGCTCTCGGAACTCCGCGTCAAGGAAAGCGACCGGCTGGAGGCGACGGCGGCGCTGCTCCGCGTCAACGGCGTCGGCGCAACGATCGAGGGGGACGATCTCATCATCGAGGGGTCGGGCGGTCGCCCGCCGCGGGGCGGCGGCCTGGTCGAGACGCAGATGGACCACCGCATCGCCATGTCCGCCCTGGTCCTCGGCCTCGCCGCCGCGCATGGCGTCACGGCGGATGACGCGGGCTTCATCGAAACGAGCTTCCCGGGCTTCGCCGATCTCATGCGCGGCCTCGGCGCCGCAATCGCCGCGGCCTGATGGCGACGGAGGAAAGCGCGCGGCCGCTCACCGTCGCGATCGACGGTCCGGCCGCCTCCGGCAAAGGCACCCTCGCCCGCAGCCTCGCCCTGGTCCTCGGCCTGCCGCATCTCGATACCGGGCTGCTCTACCGCGCGACCGGCCGGCGGCTGCTCGATCGCGGGGGCGATCCGGCGGATCCGGCGGCGGCCCTCGCCGCGGCCGAGGCGCTCGCGGTCGAGGATCTCTCCCGCCCTGATCTGCGGGGCCCGGCGGCGGATGCCGCCTCCTCGCGGGTGGCCGCCCATCCGGCCGTACGCGCCGCCCTGCTCGGCTTCCAGCGGCGCTTCGCAGCCCAAGGCGCCGTGCTCGACGGGCGGGATATCGGCACGGTTGTGCTGCCCGATGCGCGGGTGAAGCTCTTCGTCACGGCGAGCCTCGCGGTTCGCGCTGCCCGCCGCCATGCCGAGCTTCAGGCGCGTGGCGGCGCGGTGCCCGATCTCGCGACCATCCTGGCCGAGATGGAAGCGCGGGACGCGGCGGACGCCGCCCGCGCAGTCGCTCCCCTGCGGCCGGCCGAGGATGCCGTCCTCCTCGACACCAGCGCCCTCTCGGCCGAGGAGGCGCTGGCGCGGGCCGAGGCCATCATCCGCTGGAAGCTCGGCGTCTGACGCGAGACGCCGAGTCCCTCCGCGTCAGACGATCATGCCGCCCGAAACCTCGATGCGCTGCGCCGTGATCCAGCCTGTGTCGTCGCTGAGAAGAGCGGCGGTCGCGGCGCCGATATCGTCCGGCAATCCGACCCGGCCGAGCGCCGTCTGGCCCGCGATCATCTTGTTCACCTCGGCATTGTCGCGCACCACGCCGCCGCCGAAATCGGTCTCGATGGCGCCGGGCGCCAAGGTGTTCACCCGGATCTGCCGCGCCCCGAGCTCCTTCGCCATGTAGCGCGTCATCACCTCGACGCCGCCTTTCATGGTGGCGTAGGCCGCGTAGCCAGGCATGCTGAACCGCGCGAGGCCGGAGGAGACGTTGATGATGCGCCCGCCATCGGCGAGCAGCGGCAGCAGCGTCTGCGTCAGGAAGAATGGCGCCTTGAGGTGGACCCTCATCAGCGCGTCGAACTGCGCCTCGGTGGTCTCGGCGAAGCTCGCATGCACGCCCATGCCGGCGTTGTTGACCAAGGCATCGAGGCGCTCCGCGCCGAAGGTCTCGCCGAGGACGCGCCGCAGCGCTCCCGCGAATGCCGCGAAGCCTGCCGCCTCCCCGACATCGAGCGGCAAAGCCGCGGCAGTCCCGCCCGCGCCGGCGATGGCGGAGACGACCTTCACCGCCTCCTCCGCGTTGGATTTGTAGGTAAGGACGACGCCGAAGCCGCGCGCTGCGGCGTGTTCAGCCATGCTGCGGCCGAGCCCGCGGCTGCCGCCGGTGATGAGGACGATCTTCATGGAAAGGCTCCGTACCTGTTGCATGAACCAAGCTAGGCGCCATACTCTCTATCAGGAAGTAGGCACCTGAAAGATTTATACTAACCTGAAAGAGAGTGTCCGATGACAGTGTTCGGACCGCCGACCGGCGAGCAGCTTGCCGCGACACGCGCTCTTTTCGCGAAGGAGCATGAGGCGGCGGCCGATCCCCGCGTCGATGCGCTGGTGGCGGAGCTGATCGGCCGTGCGGCCGGCAAGTGGATGATGCTGGTGCTGGAACACCTGGCCGAGCACGGCCTGCTGCGCTTCTCGGAGCTCAGCCGCCTGATGCCCGGCGTCAGCCAGAAGATGCTGACCCAAACGCTCCGTCAGATGGAGCGCGACGGCCTGGCCGAGCGGCGGGTCTATCCGGTTGTCCCGCCGCGGGTGGAGTATCGGCTCACCGAGCTTGGGCTCACGCTGGGGGCGGCCTTCTGCGGCCTGTGGATCTGGGCGGCGCAGAATGCGGCCCAGGTCGATACCGCCCGGGCGGCGTTCGATGCGGCGCATGGCAAGCCGGATCGGGAGCGCGGGCTGGCGCTCTAATCCTTGCGGGCCAGACGTCATCCCGCTTTTGCTTGACTTGAAGGCGGTACGGCGTATCTCTCCCGCGGGGCGCGCGCGTTGTCGCGCCGCCTCGCCCATGCCGGCCCGCCAGAAGCGCGGGCAAGCCGTGTCCGCCCGGGATGGTCCCGCAAGCCATGACGCGCAAACCCGATGCGGCCCTGCCGCATGATCTGATCAAGGACAGAAACCAGCATATGTCAGCCAGTTCCGCCCTCCGCCCCGCCGGCCACCCCGCGGAGGAGGATTTCGCGTCCCTGCTCGACGAGACCCTCGGCCGCGACAGCGGCTTCGACGGCTCCGTCGTCTCCGGCCGTGTTCTCCGCGTAACCGACGATGCCGTCATCGTCGATGTCGGCCTCAAGAGCGAAGGCCGCGTGCCGCTGAAGGAATTCGGCCCCCCCGGCCAGAAGCCGGAAGTCGCCGTCGGCGACGTGGTCGAGCTTTATGTCGAGCGCTACGAAGACCGCGACGGCTCGATCGTGCTCTCGCGCGAGAAGGCGCGGCGCGAGGAGAGCTGGACCAATCTCGAAAAGGCCCATGCCGCCAACCAGCGCGTCAACGGCACGATCTATAGCCGCGTCAAGGGCGGCTTCACGGTCGATCTCGGCGGCGCGGTCGCCTTCCTCCCCGGCAGCCAGGTCGATATCCGCCCGGTTCGCGACGTCGGGCCCCTGATGGGCACGCCGCAGCCCTTCCAGATCCTCAAGATGGATCGCGCCCGCGGCAATATCGTCGTCTCCCGCCGCGCCGTGCTGGAAGAGACCCGCGCCGAGCAGCGCAGCGAGCTGATCCAGGGCCTGAAGGAGGGCATGATCCTCGATGGCGTGGTGAAGAACATCACCGATTACGGCGCCTTCGTCGATCTCGGCGGCGTCGATGGCCTGCTGCACGTGACGGATATCGCCTGGCGCCGCATCAACCACCCGAGCGAGGCGCTGCAGATCGGCCAGCCGGTGAAGGTGCAGGTCATCCGCTTCAACCAGGATACCCAGCGCATCAGCCTCGGCATGAAGCAGCTCGAAATCGATCCGTGGGAAGGTGTCGCCGCCAAGTATCCGCCGGGGGCGAAGTTCACCGGCCGCGTCACCAACATCACCGACTACGGCGCCTTCGTGGAGCTGGAGCCGGGGGTCGAGGGGCTGGTTCACGTCTCCGAGATGTCCTGGACCAAGAAGAACGTCCATCCGGGCAAGATCGTCGCCACCAGCCAGGAAGTCGATGTTCTGGTGCTCGATGTGGATGCCTCCAAGCGCCGCATCTCGCTCGGCCTCAAGCAGGTCCAGCGCAACCCGTGGGAGCAGTTCCTCGAGGAGCATCCGGTCGGCAGCGTGATCGAAGGCGAAATCCGCAACATCACGGAATTCGGCCTCTTCATCGGCATCGGCCCCGATATCGACGGCATGGCCCATATGTCCGACCTCTCCTGGGACGAGCCGGGCGAGCAGGCGATCACCCGCTTCCACAAGGGCGACATGATCAAGGCCAAGGTGCTCGATGTCGATGTCGAGAAGGAGCGCATCAGCCTCGGCGTGAAGCAGCTGCATGAGGATCCGGCGGCCGGCGTGTTCGATCGCGTCCATAAGGGCGATATCGTCACCTGCGTCGTCACCGCCGTGCAGGCGAACGGCATCGAGGTTTCGGTCGACGAGGTGCTGACGGGCTTCATCCGCCGGGCCGAACTCGCCCGCGACAAGGCCGACCAGCGGCCGGACCGCTTCGCCGTGGGCGAGAAGGTCGATGCCAAGGTCATCTCGGTCGATCGCGCGGCGCGCAAGCTCGCGCTCACCATCCGCGGCAAGGAAATGGACGAGGACAAGCAGGCGGTGCAGGAATACGGCTCCGCCGATAGCGGCGCCTCGCTCGGCGATATCCTGGGTGCGGCGATCCGCCGCCGCAACCAGCAGAGCGATGGCTAAAGCCTGGTTTCGGCCGGCCAGTCGGCCTGCCGGATAGGTTCTCGGGGCCGCGGGTGGCGCGCAAGTGCCGCCCGCGGCTTTTTCTTTGCCCTGCCCGCCCCTTGCCCGAGGAGAAGCGCCGATGAGCCTCGAAGCCGATCTCCTGCTCGCCCGCCGCCGCCTCCGCCGCGGCATCGTCATCTGGCGCGCCATCGCCGTGCTGGCGGTGGTCGCCGCGCTCATCGCGATCCTCCCCATCGGCCTGCCCGAGGGGCGGCATGTCGCGGTGCTCCGCGTCACCGGCATCATCGGCGACGAGGAAAAGCAGGCCGAGGCGGTCGGCAAGCTCGCGGATGATCGGCGGGTCGCCGCGCTCATGGTCGTCATCAACAGCCCGGGCGGCGCGGTCTCGGGCGGCGAGGCGCTGCACGACGCGATCGCCCGCGTCGCCGCCGTCAAGCCGGTGGTCGCGGTGATGCAGGGGGTCGCGGCCTCGGCCGGCTATATGATCGCGGTGCCGGCGGCGCGCATCTTCGCCCGCAATTCGACGCTCACCGGCTCGATCGGCGTGCTGCTCGAAGCGCCGGATTTCTCGGGCCTTCTGGATAAGGTCGGCATCCATGTGCAGACGCTGGTTTCAGGCCCGCTCAAGGGCCAGCCGAGCCTTACCGCGCCGATGACGCCGGCCGGCCAGGCGGCGCTGCAAGGGCTCATCATGAACCTCTATGGCCAGTTCGTCGCCATGGTCGCCGAAGGGCGGCATATGAGCATCGCGGCGGTGACGCAGCTTGCCGATGGCCGCGCCTATACCGGCCGGCAGGCGCTGCCCTTGCACCTGATCGACGCGATCGGCGGCAGGCGGGCGGCCCGCGCCTGGCTTGCCGCCGCCCGGGGCGTGCCGGAAGGGCTTCCCGCCATCCCGGTCAAGATCCCCGAGGACGGCGCCTCGTTCTTCGGCATCCACCTCGGTGGTGTTGCTAATCTCTTGTTTTCGCAAAGGGTTATGCTTGACGGCGCGGTGGCACTCTGGCAGCCTTCCGGGCAATGATCGGCAACGCATGCCACCGCCGCCACGACGCCTGGCGGCGGGGCTGCTGCTGCCGTCGCTGCCGGTCGAGCCTTCGCGGGATAGACCAGGCCTGAGCGCGAAACATCCTGGCTGCAAGCAAGGGGTAGGGTTAGCCGTATGACCAAGTCGGAGCTGATCGCCGCCCTGGCCGAGGCTAATCCGCATCTCACCGCGCGGGATGTGGAAACCATCGTCGGCACCATCTTCGACCAGATCAGCCAAGCGCTGGCACGCGGCGAACGGGTGGAGCTGCGCGGCTTTGGCGCCTTCACCATCAAGCAGCGCCAGGCGCGCACCGGGCGCAACCCGCGCACCGGGGAAGCGGTCTCGGTGGATGAGAAGGTGGTGCCCTTCTTCAAGGCCGGCAAGGAATTGCGCCTGCGCGTCAACAAGGGCCCGGAGAGCAAGGCCGGCTGATCCCGGCCCGCCCGCGCCCGCGCTTCGACATGGCTTCGCGGCATTCCTGTAGCCAATACATACACATATATGTATGTCTATCGGCGCAGAGGGCAGGCGCCGAGCGAGCATTTCCCCCCGCGCACCGGATCGCCTAGACTGACGCCATGCTGCGACTGATCCCCGCCTTCATCCTGGTGCTCATCCTCATCGTCTTCGGCCTCTCCAACCGGGAGATCGTGACGCTCGGCTTCTGGCCGACCGGCTATAGCCTCGCGCTACCGCTCTCGCTCGCCATCCTCATCGGCATGGCGATCGCCTTCTTCCTCGGCGGCGCGGTGGTGACGCTCGATCACTGGGGGCTGCGCCGCCGCGCCCGGCGGGCGGAAGCGCAGGTGGCGCGGCTGCAGGCGGAGCTGACGGCGGCCGAGGCGCGGCGCACCCCGCCCCTCTACCGTGCCGCTCCTGCGGTCGTCGCGCCTGCCGTCGTCACCCCCACCGCCGCCCCGTCCGCGCCGCGGGTGGATGTGCTGCCGCCGGCCAAAGGCTGAGCCGCGATGACACTGCCGCGCAACCCGATCATCGCCGCCCTCGACACCACAGACCTCGGCCAGGCCAGGCGCTGGGCGGCGGCCCTCGGGCCCCATATCGGCCTGCTCAAGCTCGGCCTCGCCTTCTACCTCGCGCATGGCCAGGCGGGGGTGCGGGCGGTGAGTGAAGCGCCGGTCTTTCTCGATCTCAAGCTGCACGACATCCCGAATACGGTGGCCGGCGGCGTGGAAGCGGTGCTGCCGCTCGGCGCCGCGATGCTCACCCTGCATGCCGCCGGCGGCTCCGCGATGATCACCGCTGCCCGTGAGGCGGCGGAGAAGGCGGGCAGCGCCCGGCCGAAGCTCCTCGCCGTCACCGTGCTCACCAGCCTCTCGGCCGAGGCGCTGGCGGAAACCGGCATCGCCGCGAGCCCGGCGGAGCAGGTGCTGCGCCTCGCCCGCCTCGCGCTCCGCGCGGGGGCGGATGGGCTGGTCTGCAGCCCGCAGGAAGTGGCGATGCTGCGCGCCGAGATCGGGGCCGAGCCGCTGCTGGTGGTGCCCGGCATCCGCCCGGCGGGTGCGGCGGCGGGGGACCAGGCACGCACGCTGGCCCCGCGCGCGGCGATCGCCGCGGGCGCCGATTGGCTCGTCATCGGCCGGCCGATCACCGCGGCGCCCGATCCCGCCACGGCGGCCGCCGCCATCGCGGCCGAGCTGCGGCAGGAGCGGGCGGCATGAAGGTCAAGATCTGCGGCATCAACAGCGCGGAAGCCTATGCCGCCGCGCTCGCGGGCGGGGCGGACTATACCGGGTTTGTCTTCTTCCCCGCCTCCCCCCGCTTCGTCACGGCGGAGCAAGCGGCCAAGATCCGCGCGAGCCGGCCGGGCGGCCCGCCCGCCGTCGGCCTCTTCGTCAAGCCGAGCCTCGACGAGATCGCCGCCGTGCTCGACACAGCGCTGCTCGACGTGCTGCAAATCTACGCTACCCCTGATGTGGCGCGCGCCATCCGCGCCCGCTTCGCCCTGCCCGTCTGGCTCGCGCAGGGGGTTTCGGCGGCGGCGGATCTCGGGCAGGCCGAAGCCGCGGCTAGCGGGCTCGACGGGATGCTCATCGAATCGAAACCGCCGGCCGGCGCCAACCGCCCCGGCGGCAATGCAACCGCGCTCGACTGGCAGATCCTCGCCGGCTGGCAGCCGCGCCTGCCCTGGCTGCTCGCCGGCGGGCTGACGCCGGAAAACGTCGGCGAGGCGATCCGCCTGTCGGGAACGGGCGGTGTCGATGTCTCCTCCGGCGTGGAAAGCGCGCCCGGGGTGAAAGACCCTGCGCGCATCAGGGATTTCATTTCAGCGGCACGAAACGCGGCCGCCGGCCTTCCGGGGGCGCAGGCCGCGGAGTATGAGAGCACCACGCAGGGGGTCTCGTGAACAAGCATTTCTCGATGGGTGAAGCCGGCGGCCAGAACAGCCTGCGCAATTTCCCGGATGATCGCGGGCATTTCGGCAAGTTCGGCGGCCGCTATGTGGCGGAAACGCTGATGCCCGTCATCCGCGAAGTGGAAGCCGCCTACCTCGCCGCCAAGGACGACCCCGCCTTCCAGGCCGAGTTGGACGGCTACCTCAAGAACTATGTCGGCCGGCCGAGCGCGCTGTGGTTCGCCGAGCGGCTGACGCGGCATTTCGGCGGCGCCAAGATCTACTTCAAGCGCGAAGACCTCAACCATACCGGCGCGCACAAGATCAACGCCTGCATGGGGCAGATCCTGCTCGCCCGGCGCATGGGCAAGACGCGCATCATCGCCGAGACCGGCGCCGGCCAGCATGGCGTGGCGACGGCGACGGTCTGCGCCCTCTTCGGCCTGCCCTGCACGATCTATATGGGTGCGACGGATGTCGAGCGGCAGAAGCCCAATGTCTTTCGCATGAAGCTGCTGGGGGCGGAGGTCAAGCCCGTCACCGCCGGCGCCGGCACGCTCAAGGACGCGATGAACGAGGCGCTGCGCGATTGGGTGGGGAATGTCCACGACACCTATTACCTCATCGGCACCGCCGCGGGCCCGCATCCCTTCCCCGCCATGGTGCGGGATTTCCAATGCGTCATCGGCAATGAGGCAAAGGCGCAGCTGATGGAGGCCGAGGGCCGGCTGCCGGATGTGGCGATCGCCTCGGTCGGCGGCGGCTCGAATGCGATCGGCCTCTTCCACCCTTTCCTCGACGATCCGGTGGACCTCATCGGCGTTGAAGCCGGCGGGCACGGCATTGATACCGACAAGACGGCGGCGAGCCTCGCCCGCGGCAAGCCCGGCGTGCTGCACGGCAACCTCACCTATCTGTTGCAGGACAAGGACGGGCAGATCCAGGAAGCGCATTCGATCAGCGCCGGGCTCGACTATCCCGGCCTCGGGCCCGAGCATTCCTTCCTGCATGAGAGCGGGCGGGTGAGCTATGTGCCGATCAACGACGACGAGGCGCTGGAGGCCTTTCAGCTCTGCTGCCGCGTCGAAGGCATCATCCCGGCGCTGGAATGCGCCCATGCCCTCGCCCATCTCGCCAAGATCGCGCCGCAGATGGGGCCGGAGCAGATCATCCTCCTCAACCTCAGCGGCCGTGGCGATAAGGATATCTTCACGGTGGCCGCCCATCTCGGGGATCGCCTGTGAGCCGCATCGCCGCGCGCTTCGCGCAACTGAAGAAAGAGGGGCGCGGCGCGCTCATCCCCTTCCTCGAAGCCTTCGACCCCGATCTCGACACCAGCCAGGCGATCCTCGCCGGCATGCCGGCGGCGGGCGCCGACCTCATCGAGATCGGCATGCCCTTCACCGACCCGATGGCGGATGGGCCGACCATCCAGCGCGCCGGGCAGCGGGCGCTCGCGGCGGGTGCCACGCTCGCCGGCACCCTCGCCATGGTGCGCCGCTTCCGCCAAGGGGATGACCGCACGCCGATCATCCTCATGGGCTATCTCAACCCGATCATCGCCTATGGCGTCGAGGTTTTCGCCCAGGATGCCGCGGCCGCCGGGGTCGATGGGCTCATCGTCGTCGATCTGCCGCCCGAGGAGGCCGAGCTGCTCAGCCCCCATGCGGCGGCCAATGGGCTCGACATCATCCGCCTCGTCGCGCCGACCACCGACGAGACGCGGCTGCCTTACGTTCTCGAAGGCAGTTCCGGCTTCATCTACTACGTCAGCATCGCCGGCATCACCGGCACGAAGAGCGCCTCCGCCGCCCAGCTGGGCGAGGCAATCCCGCGCATCCGCCGCTTCAGCGATCTGCCGATCGCGATCGGCTTCGGCATCCGCACGCCGGCCCAGGCCGCCGAGGCGAGCCGGCTTGCGGATGGCGCGGTCGTCGCCTCCTCGCTGATTGACCTGCTCGCCAAAACCTTGGATGAGCGGGGCCGCGCCCAGGCCGATACCGCTTCGCGCGTGCTTGCCGAAGTGCGGGCGCTGGCGGAGGCCGTTCGCACGGTGCCCGTTGCCGCCTGAGATCGGCGGTTGCGCGCGCGATCCGGCCGCATCTGAAGGGAGTTTGCGCCCATGAGTTGGCTCACCGAAATCATCCGCCCGAAGATCCGCACGCTGCTTGGCCGGCAGGATGTGCCGGAGAATCTCTGGCACCAATGCTCCGCCTGCCAGCAGATGATCTTCCAGAAGGATCTCGAGACCAATCTCAAGGTCTGCCCGCATTGCGGCCACCATATGCGCGCCTCCGCCCGCGACCGGCTGAACTGGACCTTCGACGGCGGCAAATACACCCTGATCGAGACGCCGCGCGTGCCGCAGGACCCGCTGCGTTTCCGCGACCAGAAGCGCTATACCGACAAGCTCAAGGAAGCGCGGGACAAGACCAAGCTGGATGACGCCATCCTCGTCGGCCATGGCGAGATCGGCGGCCGGAAATCCGTGGTGGCGGCGATGGATTTCGCCTTCCTCGGCGGCTCCATGGGGGCGGCGGTGGGCGAAGGGATCGTCGCCGCCGCGCGGCTCGCGGTGCTGCAGAAGGCGCCGCTCATCATCTATTCCGCCTCGGGCGGGGCGCGCATGATGGAGGGCGCTATCAGCCTCATGCAGATGCCGCGCACGACGATCGCGGCGCAGATGGTGAAGGAAGCGGGCCTGCCCTATATTGTGGTGCTGACCGACCCGACGACCGGCGGCGTCACCGCGAGCTTCGCCATGCTGGGCGATGTCCAGATCGCCGAACCGGGCGCGCTGATCGGCTTCGCCGGCGCCCGGGTGATCGAGCAGACGGTGCGGGAAAAGCTCCCCGATGGCTTCCAGCGCTCCGAATACCTCTACGAGCATGGCATCATCGACATGATCGTGCGCCGCGCCGAAATGCGCGAGACGCTGGCCCGCGTCATCGGCCTCCTGCTGCCGGCCGAGGGGCTGCCGGCGCCGCTGCCGGAGCGTGCGGCCTGAGGGCACCGCGCTCAGGCTGGATGCGGAGACCATGATGGCGGATGCGAAGGCCGATTCGGCGAGCAGCGTGGCGCCCGCCGCGCGGGAGCGGAGCCAGGATGCGCGGGTGGATGGCATCCTCGAACGCCTGTTGCGCCTCTATCCGCGCGCGATCGACCTCGATCTCGGGCGGCTGCGCGATCTGCTCGGCAAGCTCGGCCATCCCGAGCGGCGGCTCGCCCCGGTGCTGCATGTCGCCGGCACCAACGGCAAGGGCAGCACCTGCGCCTTCGCCCGCGCCATCGGCGAGGCGGCGGGGCTGCGCTGCCAAGTCTATACCTCCCCGCATCTGATCGACTTCAACGAGCGCATCCGCCTCGCGGACGGGCTGGTGAGCCATGAGCGGCTGGCCGAGGCGCTGGAGGTGGTGGAGCGGGCGAACGACGGCGCGCCGATCACCGTCTTCGAGGTCATCACCGCCGCGGCCTTCCTGCTCTTCGCCGAAGACCCGGCCGATCTCTGCATCCTCGAAGTCGGCCTCGGCGGGCGCGGGGACGCCACCAATGTGATCGAGCGGCCGCTGGTTTCCGCCATCACCTCGATCTCGATCGACCATCGGGAATTCCTCGGCGATACCATCGCCGCGATCGCGGCGGAGAAGGCCGGCATCCTCCGCCCCGGCGTGGTGGCGGTCTCGGGCGCGCAGCAGGCGGAGGCGCGGGCGGTGCTGAAGGCCGAGGCAGCGGCGCGCGGCACGCCCCTGCTGCTGCGCGGCTGGAACTGGACGGTCACGCCCGAGGCGGGCGGCGGCTTCGCCTTCGCCGATGCCGCCGGCACCCTGCACCTGCCGCCCCCAGCGCTCGCCGGGCCTTTCCAGCTCGATAATGCCGGCATCGCGATCGCCGCGCTCCGCGCCGCCGGCCTCGGCCTGCCGGATGCCGCCTTCGCCGCCGGTCTCTGCACCGCCTACTGGCCGGGCCGCCTGCAAAAGCTCGGCGGCTCGCTCGCGGCGCTGCTGCCGGCCAGATGGGAGCTCTGGCTCGACGGGGCGCATAACCCCGGCGGCGGCCTCGCCCTCGCGACGCAGCTCGCCTCCTGGCGGGATCGGCCGCTGCATCTCGTCATCGGCATGAAGCAGGGCAAGGATGCGGCGGAATTCCTCCAGCCGCTGCTGCCCTATGCCGCGAGCCTTTGGGCGGTGGCGGAGCCTGGGCAGCATCTCGCGCTGCCGGTGGAGGCGGTCATCGCGGCCTCGGGCGGCATCGCCCGGCCGGGCGGGCAGGTCGCGGATGCGCTCCGCCAAATCGCGCAGGAAGCGGGGGAAGGGCCGCCGGCCCGCGTGCTCGTCTGCGGTTCGCTCTACCTCGCCGGCGCGCTGCTCCGCCAGGGATAGCGGCCGGCTGCTCCCCCACGGCATCACCGGGCTTGCGCAGGCGACCCGCTCCGCGAAGCCGGCACCCCTTCCCTGGCGGGGAGGCCCGCGGAACAAGTCCGCGGATGACGAAGAAGGGTGGTGGCCGCAGAACCGTGGCGGCTGAGCAGCTACCGCGGAACGAGAGACGCCGTGCCGAAATACCCCGCCGCGGAGGCGGCGAGGCAGAGGCCGACCGAGAGCAGGATATTGGCGCAGGCCGCCCCTGCCCGCCCCTCGCGCAGCAGTTCCAGCGTCTGCAGGCTGAAGGAGGAGAAGGTGGTGAAGCCGCCGCAGAAGCCGACCATGAGGAAGATGCGAAGCTCAGGCGAGGCGATGGTGCGGCTCGGCGTCAGCGCGGTTGCGGCGACGATGCCGATAATGCAGGAGCCGATGACGTTGATGATCATCGTGCCCCAGGGAAAGCCCATGCCGAGGGCCCGCGCCGCGACCGTGCCGAGCCAGGCGCGGCCCACGCTGCCGATGGCGCCGCCCAGCGCAACCAGCAGATAACTCATCGCCGTCATCGCGCCGCTTGCCTCATCGCGCCCCGTTCCTTATCTGCTCCGGCCGATCAGCCCCGGCCGATCAGCCGGTGAGCATGGCGGCATTCCGCGCCGATGCAAAGACCGCGGCTCACCCCGGCAGATGCTCGGCGATATAGGGCGGCAACTGGAAAGCGGCGTGATGCACCTCGGGCGTCCAATAGCGCGTCTGGCCGAGGATGCCGGCCGCCTCCGCGCGCGCGGCGAGTTCCGCCACCGCCACCGCGCCGAGCGGGCCGCCCTTGGCCGCCCAGCCGAGCGTCATGAAGCCGCCGACATAGGTCGGCACCGCCGCGAGATAGGCACCGACCTCGGGGAAGAAGCGGCGCCGGCGCAGGCTCGTCTCGCGCAGCTCGTCTGCCTGGCAGAAGGGCACGCCGCATTGGTTGACGATGACACCGCGCGCCGTGAGGATGCGCGCGCAGTTTTCGTAGAACGCGTCGGTGAACAGCACTTCGCCGACGCCGACCGGATCGGTCGAATCGACGATGATGACATCGAAGCTTGCCGCCTCCGCGCGGCGGACATAGTCGATACCGTCACCCACGATGACCTCTGCGCGCGGATCCTTCCAGGCATCCCCCGCGATCATCGGCAGATGCTCCTTCGCGAGCCGGATGACCTCGCCATCGATCTCGCACATCACCGCTTCCGTCACGCCGCGATGCTGCAGCACGCGGCGAAGCACGCCGCCATCGCCGGCGCCGATGATGAGCACCCGCCGCGCCGCGCCATGGGCGAGCAGCGGTACATGCGCGATCATCTCCTGATAGGTGAATTCATCCGCTTCGGTGATCTGGATGACACCGTCCAGCACCATGACGCGGCCATGGCTCTCGCTCTCGAAGATCGCGATATCCTGAAAGGCGCTTTGCACGCGGGCAAGTTCCCGCCGGATGCGGAAGCGCTGGCCCCAGGCGGGGTAGAGGGTTTCGTGCAGCCAAGCCTCGGTTGCCATGGCATTCTCTCCGTCGTTCCGTCATGAAGCCGGGCGCGCAGCCGCGAGGGCCGCACGCCCGGTATCACGCGATAAGGATGGGGGGAAGCGAGCGCCCGCTCTCAGGCGCCGCGGCTGCCGCGCCGCTGCTCGTCCAGATCGACGCGGCTCGGCGTGAAGGCGGCCTCGATCACCGGCACGCCGAGGCGCGGATCGCAATCCCCGCACATGAACATGTCGATGGCGGCGAAGTTCTTCTCAGGCCAGGTGTGGATCGAGATATGGCTCTCGGCCAGCACGAGCACGCCGGAGACGCCACCATTGGGGGAGAAATGGTGGAAATGCGAATGCAGGATGGTGGCGCCGGAAACGATCGCCGCCTCGCGCAGCGCGCGGTCGATCAGGTCGGGCTGGTCGAGGTTGCTCGCACCCCACAGATCGACCAGCAGATGCGTACCGGCAAACCGCTGCCCGTCGCGTTCGATCCAATAATCCTTCTGCGCCTCCGCGGTATCGGCGGTGGCAGACGTCTGGTTCTCGCTCGGGAAATCCGAGACCATCCCCAGTCGGGCAAGTGCGTTCATGCGCATGCTCCCTCAACCAGTAGACGGCCTGTTGGACATGCCCTCATGGCATGCCCCCTGGGGCCAAGGGGGCGCGTTATGCGGCCCGCTGCCCGGCGGCGCAAGTGAAATTATGCCGCGCGGCAGGCCCCTCCGCCATGCGGTGAGAGCAAGGTTTTGCCGAAAGCCCCGCGCGGAGATCAATCCTCTTTCAAGAAATCGCAGATGGCGCGGATGCTTTCCCTGTCCATCAGCGCCGGGGCGTGCCCGGTTTCGGGCAGGGTGAGGCTCAGCGCGCCCGGTCGGGCATCCATCTCGGCCAGCGTCTCGGGCAGCAGCAGATCGCTGAGCGCGCCGCGAATCGTGAAGACCGGCGCGGTGATCGCGTTCCAATAGGCCCGGAGATCGACATCGTTCGGCTCGGTCGCGCGGATGATATCGCCGATCGCGGGATCGTAATGCAGGGTGAGCCCCCCGGCGACGGCGCGGGCGGAATGCGCGGCCATCTCGGCCCAGCCGGCATCGTCCGGCACGGCGAAGGGGGCGTGGATGACGCGCAGATGCGCTTCAAGCCCGGCGAGATCGGCAAAGACCGGCGGCGGCTGCATATAGTCGCGGATGCGGGCCAGGGCGGCGGCCGGAATGAAGGGGCCGATATCGTTCAGCACCAGCCGGCTCACCGGGGTTTTCGGCTGCGCCGCGAGGATCATGCCGCAGATGCCGCCGAGCGAGGTGCCGACCCAGCGCACCGGCCCCGGGCGCGTCGCGCAGAGCGTCGCGAGCGCGGTGACATAGGTGAGCGGCTGGTAGAGCGCGGGGGCCAGCCAGTCCGACCCGCCGCGCCCCGGCAGATCGGGGCAGAGGACGTAGAAATCGGCGGCAAGCGCCGCGGCCAGACGGTCGAAATCGCGGCCCTGCCGGGTCAGCCCATGCACGCAGATCACGGTCGGCCGCTCGGGCTCGCCCCAGCCGGTATAGGCCATGTCGTGAAACCCATCCGCGAGCAGGTAGCGGAGGCTGCCGTGCTTGGGCGAAGGGTCCCCCGCGCGGGCGGGCATGCGGGCGGGCGCGCCCTCGGGCGAATGATTGGCGGCCATGGCTTTCTCCTCGTTCCCAGGCCCTCCCCCGTGCTCGCCGGCGGGCCGCGCAGAGGGGGCTTGCATCTTCCCGCCCAGTCATGGCCCTTGAAGGCGAGGCGCGCAATCGGCGGAGGATCGACCCATCGGCGAGACGAGCGAGACGGCGGACGGCGCCACGCCGAAGCCCCGGCCGAGGGCACCGCGGTTGCGGGCGCCGAGGCTCCGCCCCTCTCGGCCCGGCGCAGCGGGCCCGGGCGGCAGCGGCCGCCTCGGGCGCCTCTGGTCCCGCGGGCGGCGCGCGCTCCTCATCCTTGTCCTCATCCTCTGCCTCATCGCGGCCGCGCTCGCCGCGCTCATCTGGCGTATCCTGCCGCCGCAGAACGACGTCATCACCATCCCCGGCGTCTCCGCCCCCGTCGGCATCGCTTTCGACAGCAACGACATCCCCTATATCCGCGCCGCGTCCGATACCGATGCCGCCATGGCGCTCGGCTATGTCCATGCGCGGGACCGCTTCTTTCAGATGGACCTGATGCGCCGCGCCGCCGGCGGCACCCTCGCCGCCCTGCTCGGGCCGCGGGCGCTGCCCAATGACGAGGAGATGCGCATCCTCGGCCTCCGCCGCTCGGCCGAGGCCGATGCCGCCGCGCTCTCGCCCCAGGCCCGCGCCATGCTCAGCGCCTATGCGGCCGGGGTGAATGCCTGGCTCGCCCGGCGCGGGCGCTTCGCCGCCCCGGAATATCTCCTGCTCGGCAAGCCCAAGCCCTGGACGATCGTGGACAGCCTGCTCTGGGGCAAGATGATGGGGCTCTGGCTCTCGGGGAACTGGCGGACGGAACTCGCCCGCCTCGCCCTCTCGGCGCATCTGACCCGGGCCGAGATCGACAGCCTCTGGCCGGGCGCGGGCCCGCTGGAAGACAGGACCGGAGACGGGACGGAAGGCGGGGCAGGAGACAGGAAGGGCGGCAGCGCCGCCGCCACGCCGCCCCCCTATCCGCCGGGCGCGGCGGCGGCGGCGGCCCATGCCCTCGCCCTGCTGCGGCATTTCCCGCAAGGCTTCACCCTGCCGGCCCGCGCCTCCAACGCCTGGGTGCTCGCGGGCGACCGCACCGAGACCGGGCGACCGCTCCTCGCCGGGGATCCGCATCTCGGCTACGGCTTTCCCGGCCTCTGGTACCTCGCCCGTATCGACACGCCGGATCACAGCCTCGCCGGCGCCACCGTGCCGGGCGTGCCCTTCCTCGTCATCGGCCATAACCAGCATATCGCCTGGAGCTTCACCTCGACCGGCGCGGATACCGAGGATGTCTTCATCGAAACCGTGACCGATGGCGGCAAGGACTACGAAACCCCGGGCGGGCCCCGGCCCTTCGGCCATCGCCGCGTGGTCATCGCGGTGCGGGGGCGGCCCGATGTCGTCCTCGATGTGCGGACGACGCGGCACGGGCCGGTGATCGGCGCCGGCCCCAGCCCGAATACGGTGCTGACGGTAGAGATGGCCACCACCGCGCCCCAGGATACCGATGCCGATGGGCTGCTCGCCCTCGACGAGGCGCAGACCGTCGCCCAAGCCGGCGCCGCCGCCCCGCAGATCACGAGCCCGGTGCAGAACCTGCTGGTGGCCGATACCGCCGGCGCCATCGGCTTCTTCACCACCGGCCGCGTGCCCATCCGCCGCGCGGGTGACGGCGCCTGGCCCGAGGCCGGGGCCGATGGCGCGCATGACTGGGTGGGCTGGGCGAGCGGCGCCGCCCTGCCGCATGCGATTGACCCGGCCAGCGGCATGATCGTCAACGCCAACCAGCCGATGCCGCAGGCGGCCGGCGCGCCCCTCATCAGCCGCGATACCTACGCGGATTGGCGGGCGCGGCGGATCACTGCCCTGCTCGACCAATCCGACCGCCAGACGCTCGATCGTTTCGGCGCCATCCAGATGGATGTGACAAGCCTTTTCGCCCGCAGCCTGCTACCCGCGCTCCGGGCGGTGACGATCTCCACCCCCGGCGCCGCCCGCCAGGCCGCCGGCATGATGCAGCGCTGGAATGGGCTGATGGCGGCCGACCGGCCCGAGCCGCTGATCTTCACCGCCTGGATGCGGAGCTTCGGCGACCGTGTGCTGAAGGCGGCGGGCGTGCCGAGCGATTCCCCTGCCGTCAACCGCGCGGCGCTGCTCCGCAGCCTGCTCGTGCCGGGCCCGGACCAGGCCAGGGCGGAGGCCTTCTGGTGCGGCGGCGATTGCCGCCCCTACCTCGCCCCCGCGCTCACCGATGCGGTGGGCAAGCTCAGCCGCTTCTGGGGCAGGAACCCGGCGCGCTGGCGCTGGGGCCGGGCGCATCAGGCGCTCTTCGCCCATCCGGTGCTGGCGCGGCTGCCGGTGATCGGCGGCCTGGGCGAAGCCCAGGTGCCGGTGCCGGGCAGCGCCGAGACGGTCGATGTGCAGGCCCCGGCCTATCTGCCCGGCCGCTCCGAATTCACCGCGCTGCACGGGCCGGAACTCCGCACCATCGAGGATCTCGCCAATCTTGACCGCAGCCGCTTCATGATCGCGCCAGGGCAATCAGGCGATCTGCTCGACCAGCATGCCTTCGACCTGCTGCAGACCTGGCGTGCCGGCGGCATGGTGGAACTCGGCCCTGAGCCGAATGTTGTTTCCCGCCAGATCCGGATCATGCCAAAATCACCGCCGTGAGACCGATGAGCGCCTTCGCGATGGATGATGACAGCCTGACGGGGGGAGTGCCGGGCCGGCGCATCGGCGCCTTCGCGATCGATCTCGCCGTCATCCTCATCCTCACGCTCTGCTTCTCGATCGCCTTCGCCATCCTGCATGTGATGAGCCTCGGCCTGCTGCACGGTCCGGCGCATCTCGTGCTCATCATTGGGCTCTGCTACCTCGCGGGCTTCATCGCGGGCCCAGGGGCCGCGACGCCGGGGCAGAGGGCGATGGGGCTTTCGGTGCGCCGGCAGGAGGATCTCGGCCGCCCGAGCCTTGTGCAGGCGATCGCCTTCGTGGGCCTCCTCTACCTCACGCTGCTGGCCGGGGTGATCTGGCTCGGCGTGGTGTTCTTCACCTTCCGGCGCCGCGCGCTGCATGACATGCTCGCCGGCCTCGTGGTGGTGCGGGCCGATGCGGCTGACTGGAGGCCATGGTGAACGGCAGGCGCGGCATTCAGCCGCGAACTGAACGGGGAGCGCAGGCGGCCAGATGAACTACCGGACCATCCGCCGGCCGAATTTCTTCTACACCACGGCCCCCCTGCCCTGCCCCTATCTGCCGGGCCGGACCGAGCGCAAGGTGGTGACGGAGTTGAGCGGGCCGGATGCGGAAGCGCTGCACGACCAGCTTTCCCGCGCCGGCTTCCGCCGCAGCCACAATATCGCCTATGCCCCGGTCTGCCAGAACTGCAACGCCTGCGTGCCGATCCGTATTCCGGTCGATCACTTCGCCATGGACAAGGGGCTGCGCCGCATCGCGCGGGCCAATGCGGTGCTCCAGGCGCGGACGGTGCCTGCCCATGCCAGCATCGAGCAGTATCAGCTCTTCCAGCGCTACCAGCAGATGCGCCACGCCGAAGGCGATATGGCGACGATGAGCTTCTACGATTACCGCGCGATGGTGGAAGACACGCCGATCGACACCTTCATCACCGAATTCCGCGACCCGGCGCAGCGCCTGCTCGGCTGCTGCCTGGTGGACCGGCTGGCCGATGGCCTTTCGGCCGTCTATAGCTTCTACGAATCGGACAGCCTGTTCAAATCCCTCGGCAGCCACGCCATCCTGCACCTCATCGATCAGGCGCGGGCCGAAGCCCTGCCCTATGTCTATCTCGGCTATTGGGTGAGGGAGAGCCGCAAGATGGCGTATAAGACGCGCTTCCGCCCCTACGAGATCCTCGCCGGCGGCGCCTGGCAGCGGGTGACGGGCGAGGACGAGCCGGCAGCCGCGGGGGAGCTTGCCCCGGGTTTCAGCAAAGGCGGCACGGCTCCGCCGCTCGCCTCCGAAGGGCCTGCCGCCGCCCCGCTCCCGCCCGGCCTCAGGGGCGCGGGCGAAGGCTGAGGCGCGGCGGGCGGCGCTCAAGCCCCGGCCACCACCCATCAATCCTGCTGGCAAGCGCCGGGCGGTGCAGGGTCGCGGACTGGCGCCTCGATCCGTTCCCGCTCCCCGCGCCAGCGAGCGGCATCGCCTGGCCAGATGCCCGCCACCTGACCAGGATCCGCTCTTCTGCCGTCAGCTCCAGCGCCGGACGACGCGGCGATAGCGCGGCTCCGGCGCGAAGGGGCTCGATGGCGAATGCAGCAGATAGCCCAGGAGATAGCCGACCGCCGCAACACCGAGGAGGGAGAGCAGCGGCTGGGATTGCACCGTCTCGGCCACCTGGCGGCTGGCCGCGGTGCTCGCCTCGTACACCCGGCCGCCGACGTCGCTCGCCGCGCCCCGCACCGTCTCGGCCGCGTGGCGGATGGTGCTGGCAGCCTGATCGGCAGCCGCGGCGGCGGTTTCGCTCGCTTCGGCCGCCACGCCGTCGATCGTCTCCCGCACATCGCCCCAAGCCTGCTGCGCCTGCCCCGCGATCTGCTCGCCCTTGCCTTCCACCGAGGTCTTGGCGTCGCCCATCATGTCCCCGGCCGCTTCCTTGAGCTTGCCCTTGGCCTCGTCGATACCGCCCTTGATGTGGTCTTCATTCATGTGGAAGCCCCCTTTGCTGCTGGAGGCGGCGGCGCCAGGCGCGCCGCCGCGTGTTGCATTCCAGATGGGGTCGTTCCGCGCGATGC
Source organism: Acidisoma sp. C75 (assembly GCF_054665095.1). Classification (NCBI taxonomy): domain Bacteria; kingdom Pseudomonadati; phylum Pseudomonadota; class Alphaproteobacteria; order Acetobacterales; family Acidocellaceae; genus Acidisoma; species Acidisoma sp. C75. The sequence continues at coordinate 119,056 of NZ_BAAFHD010000001.1, read as the reverse complement.
AAACTCCCGCGCGCGTGGAATCCGCATGCAAATCCCGCTTGGACGCGACTGAGGCCCGCGCCCGAGGCCGGAGCCCGCAGCCGAGGCGCGGCTGCGGCGCGCCTCAGTAGCCGTAGCCCGGCACGATGCCATTGCCCTTGGAGGTCATGCACTGGGCATAGGCGTTGTTGTAGATCTGCTGGAGGCTGCGGCCGGTCTGCGCCGTCTGCCCGGCGCCCACCGCCGTGCCGCCGACGAGGCCGGCGCCCGCACCGATCGCGGCACCAGCGCCGGCATTGCCCGCCGCCGCGCCGAAGAGCGCGCCTGCCGCCGCGCCGAGCACGGTGCCGATCGCCGCGGTCGCCACGCCATTGCTCTGGCTATGCTGGGTCGCGGCCGGATAGGCGACGGTCTGCTGGGCATAGTTGCGGCAGGAATAATCCTCCTGCTGGAACAGGGTGAGGTTCTTGCCCGCCGGCGGCACCGCGGTGATGGTGGGGCTGGTGGGGGTGGGCGCCGCGCAGCCGGCGAGCAGCCCGGCGGCCGCGACGGGCGCCAGGAATCGGATCATCTTCAACCGTGCCATCGGTCTTCTCCCTCATGCGGTTGGGCAGCCTTCCAGCGGATGGAAAGCGATACGAGCGGTCTTAAAAGATAAAATGCGCGGCGTGACCAGAGTCTTATCCAGCCGGACGGCAGCAGGCAAAGGGCGCGGAACCCGGTCGGTTTTCAGGCCGGCAGATTACGGAATGCAACGGCGAGGGCAGAGGCCAGGGTGCCAGCCGCGCGCCCACGCCCGTTTCAGGCCGGCCGGCGGGCGCGGAGCGCGGTTGCGAGCGTCCCGTCATCGAGCACTTCGAGCGCACCGCCGATCGGCACGCCTTGCGCCACGCGGCTGACCGCGACGCCGGTGGCGGCGAGCTGCTCGGCCAGCCAATGCGCCGTCGCCGCGCCATCGACGGTGGCGCCGAGGGCGAGGATGACCTCGCTGACCGTGCCGCCTTCCAGCCGCCGCAGCAGCGGAGCGAGGTTGAGATCCTCGGGCCCGACGCCGCCGAGCGGCGAGAGCACGCCGCCCAGCACGTGATAGAGGCCGCGATGGGCGCCGGCACGTTCAATCGCCCAGAGATCCCCCACCCCTTCGACGACGCAGACGAGCCCCTGCTCGCGCCCCGGATCGCGGCAGATGGCGCAGGGGTCGAGCGCATCGAGATTGCCGCAGAGCGCGCAGGGCTTGACCGCGCGTGCCGCATCGGCGAGCGCCTGGGCGAGCGGCAGCATCCGCGTCTCCGGCTGTTGCAGGAGCTTGAGCGCCGCGCGCCGCGCGCTGCGCGGCCCGAGGCCCGGCAGGCGCGCGAGCAGGCCGATCAGCCGCTCGATCTCAGGCCCGCCCATGGGGCCGCCCGCGCCTTAGAATGGCAGCTTCATGCCGGGCGGCAGTTGCAGCCCGCCGGTTGCCTTCTGCATCTGCTCGGCCGCCATCGCCTCCACCTTGCGCCGCGCATCGGCATGCGCCGCGAGGATGAGGTCTTGCAGCATCTCCATCTCCGCAGGGTCGGCGAGCTTGGGGTCGATCGTCAGCCGCTTGAGATCGCCCTTGCCGGAGAGCGTGACGCTGACCATGCCGGCGCCGGCCTGGCCCTCGACCTCGGCCTGTTCGAGGGCGGACTGCATCTCCTGCATCTTCTGCTGCATCTGCGAGGCCTGCTTCATCAGGCCGGCGAGGTTCTTCATCCGTCACTCTCCATATCCATATCGAAATCGTCTTCGTCGATCGGCTCCGCATCGGGCGGGGCGAAATCAGGCATATCCTCGGGCATGTCTTCGGCCATATCGGCCGCGAGGTCGAAATCGGCGATCGGCCCGCCGCTGGCGGTCCCAGCCGAACCGAAGCCGGGCTCGCTGCCGGGCGGAGGCAGGCGGAACTCATCGGCCAGGGGATCGCGCACACCTGTCAATTGCGCGCCGGGAAAGGCCGCGAAGATCGCCTGCACCAGCGGATGGCGCGCGGCATCGGCCTCCCGCGCCTGATCCGCCGCCTGGCGCTGCTGCTCGATGGTGGGATCGCCGTCGAGCGGCGAGAGCGCGATCGTCCAGCGCTGGCCGGTCGCCGCGCTGAGCACGGCGGCAAGGCGGGCGGCGAGATCGCGCGGGGCGGCGCGGTCGGGCCGGAGGTCGATCACCGGCGGGGCGTAGCGGACGAGATGCACCGAATGCAGCAGATGGCCGTAGAGCACCGGCTCGTTGCGTTCCCGCACCAGGGTGATCGCGTCGCGGAAGCTCGGCGGGATGGGGGCGAAAGCGAGCGGCGCTTCCGCCGCCGGCTCGGGCTCGGGCTCGGCCTCGGCCTCGGGCACCGGCTGGGGTTGGGCTTGCGCCATCGGCGCGCCATCGCCCACCGCGCGCAGCATCGGCGCCGGCATGCCGCCGGACATGGTTTCGCCACGCGCGGCAGGGCCCTGGGCGAGCGCCGGGGCGGGCATGGAGGCGGATGGGGAGGTGGGGGTGAGGCCGGGTGCGGCGAGGTTTCCCGGCGCGGGGGCGAGGCCGGGAGCGGCGGCGGGCCCGGCCTCGGCCATCTCGCCCGCGAGGCGGCGCACCAGCTCCCCCGGTGTCGGCTGATGGGCGAGGTAGCAGAGGCGGATGAGGACCATCTCCGCCGCGGCCCGCCGGTCCGGCGCCTGTTCGACCTCGGCGACGCCCTTGAGCAGCATCTGCCAGGCGCGGCCGAGCACGGGGAGCGAGAGCCGCGCGGCGAGCGCGCCGCCGCGCAGGCGCTGGATCTCCGGCAGTTCGGCGCCCTCGGCCAGAGCCGGCGAGGCCTTCATCCGGCTCAGCAGATGGCAGATGGCGAGCAGATCCTGCAGCACGAGGCCGGCATCCGCGCCCCGCTCATGCGCCTGATCGAGTGCCGCCAGCACGGCAGGCGCGCGGCCGGCCATGAGATGCTCGAAGAGATCGTAGAGCAGCCCTTGATCGGCGAGGCCGAGCATATCGGCGACCATCGCGGCGGTGATGGTGCCGCCCTCCGCCTCCCCGGTGACGATCGCCTGGTCGAGCAGGGAGAGACCGTCGCGCACCGAGCCATCGGCGGCGCGGGCGATGAGATCGAGCGCGCCCGCCTCCACCCGCGCCCCTTCGCGCGCCGCGATGCGGCCGAAATGCGCCGCGAGTTCCGCCGCCGGCACGCGGCGGAGATCGAACTTCTGGCAGCGGGAGAGCACGGTGACGGGCACCTTGCGCAGTTCCGTCGTCGCGAAGACAAACTTCACATGCGGCGGCGGCTCCTCCAGCGTCTTGAGCAGGGCGTTGAAGGCATTGCGCGAGAGCATATGCACTTCGTCGATGATGAAGACCTTGACGCGCGCTTCGAGCGGGCGAAAGCGCGTCGCCTCGATGATCTCGCGCACGTCGTCCACGCCCGTGCGGCTGGCGGCGTCCATCTCGATCACATCGGGGTGACGGTCGGCCATGATGGCCCGGCAATTGGCGCAGAGGCCGCAAGGCTCGGCGGTGGGGCCGCCCTGGCCATCGGGCCCGGTGCAGTTGAGGCAGCGGGCGATGATGCGGGCGGTCGTCGTCTTGCCGGTGCCGCGCACGCCGGTGAGCATGAAGGCATGGGCGATGCGGCCGGTGGCGAAGGCGCGGCGGAGGATGCGCACCATCGCATCCTGGCCGATGAGATCCTCGAAGCGGCTCGGCCGATAGGCCCGCGCGAGCACGCGGTAGCCGCCCGGCGTGGAGCCGCCCGGCGTGGAGACGCCCGGCGCGGCCGGCTCGGGCGCGGCCGGCTGAGGCGCGGCCGGCTCAGGCGCGTCCGCGAACAGGCCCGGGCCCTCGGCGGCCGGCAGCGGCATCTCGTCGTCAGGGGGTTCGATCGCGTCCACGCGCCCTTCTACACGACAGGGCATGGCGCTAGGCAAGGGCCTCGCGGCGGGAAGCGGCATTTCGGCTGCGAGCGTAAGGCCGGCTTGCGGCACTGAGCCGGCCGGCGCGAAAGCGTGGAGAGCGGCGGCTGGAAAGCGGGGGGCCGGACACCGACCCGAGCGGAAACTCGTTGCGGCTGCTTCCTTCCGGACCTGACCGGGTTGGCGAGGCGCTCGTCCGCCGCCGACCCCCCTGAGGGTCTCCATACGCGCGCCGCCCGAGGGCCGCAAGCGGGAAGGATGCTTGTCCGGTCGCCCATGCCGTGCGAACAAGGCTCGTGACCGATAGCCCTTCTTTCCGACCGATCCGCCCCCGCCGCCCGAACGTCTATACGGGCAACCCGCTCGACCGCATGGCCGAGCGCCGGGCGGACGAGGCCTTCCTCGCCGCCGCGCGGGAGCATCCCGAGGCACTCGTCGCCCCGATCTGGCGGACGCAGAGCCTCTTTTTCGATACGCGGGCGCGCTTCTTCTCGGTGGCCGAAGCCGTGGCCTTCGGCCCTGCCCCGGCGCACTGGATCTTCCTGGGCTTCTGGGAGGGCAAGCCGGTCTGGACGCTCGATCTCAGCGCCCATGCCGAGCCGCAGCACCTCGCCCCCGCGGCGATGGCGGCAGGCGCCGCCTTCGCCGATATCCGCGGCCTCGGCGGCCTGCTGCCGGCGGCGGAGGCCGCCATCCTGGCCTATGCGCGCGGGATCGTGCATTGGCAGAGCCGCACCCGCTTCTGCAGCGTCTGCGGCAGCGCCTGCGAGCCGCGGAGCGCGGGGCATGTCATGCATTGCACCGGCTGCGGCACGGACCATTTCCCTCGGTCCGACCCGGCGGTGATCATGCTGGTGCTGCGCGAAGGGCGCGCCCTCCTCGGCCATGCGCCGCGCTTTCCGGAGGGGATGTATTCGACGCTCGCGGGCTTCGTCGAGCCGGGCGAGAGCCTTGAGGAAGCGGTGCGCCGCGAGGTCGCCGAGGAGACCGGGGTGCGCGTCGGCGCCGTCTCCTATCATTCGAGCCAGCCCTGGCCCTTCCCGCAATCCCTCATGCTCGGTTTTCATGCCGAGGGGCTTTCGGAGGAGATCCGCTTCCTCGATGACGAACTCGCCGATGCCCGCTGGTTCACCCGCGCCGAATGCCGCGCGGCCGAGGCGCACGGCTTTCGCCTGCCGGGGCCGGACAGCATCGCCCGCCGGCTGATCGAGGATTGGCTGGCCGAGGAAGGCTGAGACCGCCGCCGCTCAACGGCCCATCCCTAAGCGCAGGCGCAGCCAGAGGCGGATGGCGGCGAAGCGCCGCCCGCTATGCGCCGCCCCCGGCGGCCGAGGCCCGGCACCCAGTACCGAGCGCAGCGCCGCCCGCATCTCGGCGACCAGCGCGCGGGCGCGGGCGAGCTTGGGGCCGATGCGGAGCATCGCCCAGGCCCGGGCTGCCTCAACCTTGCCATGGACCCATGCGAACCAGCGGATCGTCATGAGGGCGGGGCGGCAGGCTTGATAGATCCAGAGCGCGATGACGAGGCCGACGCCCTTGATCAGCACCGCCACCAGCGTCGCCGCGACATATTGCCGCTGCGCCAGCAGATAGGCGGCGTAGAAGCCGCCGACATGGCTCATCGCCTCGGGGATGAGGAAGAGCGGCAGAATGGCCCAGGGCGGCAGCCGCGCGAGGATCGCCTCCAGCCGGCGGAGCGGGCCGAAATGCCGCACGAGCCGCGCGAGCCCCTGCAGGAAGCTCTCGAAGAGCACGAGCAGGAGGGCGAAGGGCAGCAGAATCGCATCCCGCAGCCGGTGCGCCGGCGCGCGGCCCCGGCGGGTTTGACGATCAGGGGCATTTTTCATCCCCGCTCTATAGCCCGCGCCGGTGGGAAATGGCAGGGATCTGGAGGCCTCGCCGCCGCCGGCATGGCTGGCGCTTTGTCATTCGGCGCGGGCTCCGGTACAAGCGCGCGCCTCACCCTTCCCAGAGGGCTGAGCCCTTGGAGAATTGAACACCGCTAATGGCATCCGCCTCGCTCCGCTTCCGCCTCCCGCTCTCGCGGCTCGACCGGTATATCTTCCGGCAGGTGCTGCTTGCCCTCGTCGCGGTGACGGCGGCCCTCGTCGCCCTCATCTGGCTCACCCAATCGCTCCGCTTCATCGATCTCATCGTCAACCGCGGCCTCTCGCCCTTCGTCTTCCTGCGGCTGACGGTGCTGCTGGTGCCGAGCTTCGTCGCCGTCATCCTGCCGATCACGATGTTCGTCGTCGTGCAGTTCGTCTATCAGCGCCTCGCGGGGGACCGGGAACTCACCGTCATGCGGGCGGCCGGCCAATCTCCCCTCGCCCTCGCCAAACCCTCCCTCATGCTCGCGACCTTCGTCGCCATCTTCTGCTTCTGGCTCAATATCTGGGTGGTGCCGGGAAGCTTCGCGGCTTTCCGCGAATATCAGTTCGAGATCCGCAACCGCATCGCCGCCTTCCTCATCCAGGAAGGCGTCTTCACGACGATTTCGCACAACCTCACCGTCTATGTCCGCAAACGCGACCCGGATGGGCTGCTGCACGGCATCCTCGTCGATGACGAGCGCGACCCCGCCAATGCGGCGACGATCATCGCCCAGAGCGGGCGCATCGTGGTCGGTGCGCAGGGGCCGCGCGTCGTGCTCTTCAACGGCGAGCGGCAGGAGGTGGACAAGAAGACCGGCCGCCTCAACCTGCTGACCTTCAGCGAGAACGTGATCAACCTCACCGAAACCGCGAATGACGACGGCACGCGGTTTCGCGATGATTCCGAGGTCTCGCTGCACGACCTGCTGCATCCGGGCCCGAACGAGGTGATGCCGCGCGACCGGCCGGCCTGGCGGGCGGAGGCGCATCGCCGCCTCTCGGAACCTTTCACCGTGCTCTCCTATACCCTCATCGCCCTCGCCTCGGTGCTGACCGGCGCCTTCCGCCGCCATGGCGGCTTCGCCCGGCCGCTGATCGGCGTCGGCATCACCGTGGGGCTCGTGGCGCTCGGCCTCGGTATCGCCAATCTGGCAGCGCGCAACAGCGCCTTCCTGCCGCTCGTCTGGCTGCATGCGATCCTGCCGGGCGTCATCGCCGCCTGGATCCTCTTCGTGCCGCGCCGCCTGCGGGTGCCGCCGCCGGCCCTGCCCGCCGATGCAGGCCGCGCCGATACCGGCCGCATGGGAGCCTGAGCCGCGTGTTCCTCTCCCGCATCTTTTCCTTCTACATCAGCCGGGTCTTCGTGGTTTCGATCCTCGCCATGCTCGCCTCGCTGACCGGGCTCGTCTCGCTCTTCGACTTCATCGAGCTGCTGCGCCGGGCGGCGAGCCACCCGGAGGTGACCTTCTCCATGGTGATGAAGATGGCGCTGCTGCGGCTGCCCTGGGCGATGCTGGAGGTGCTGCCCTTCGCCGTGCTGCTCGGCGGCATCTGGGCTTTCTGGCGGCTCGCGCGCTCCTCCGAACTCGTGGTGGCGCGCGCCGCCGGGCTCTCCGCCTGGCAATTTCTCCTCGGCCCCATCCTCTGCGCCTTCGGGCTTGGCGTTTTCGGCATCGTCGCGGTAAGCCCGGTCTCGGCCATGCTCTTCGCCCGCGCCAATACGCTGGAACAGACCTATCTCGACGCGGGCGGCGGGCCGATGGCGCTCAATGGCGGGCAGCTATGGCTGCGGCAGGGTGACGAGAGCAAGGAGAAGGGAGGCGTGGCGATCCTCCATGCGACCGGGGTGATGATGCGCGGCAAGGTATTGACGACCGGGCCGCTCACCGTTTTCCGGATTGGCCCCAACGACCAGATGATCGACCGGATCGAGGCGGCGAATGCGCGCCTCTATCCCGGCCAATGGCTGCTGGCGGATGCGCGGGTGCTGCGGCCGGGGCAGATGCCCTCGCCCCCCACGGCCATAACGCTGCCGACCGACCTCACCGTCGGGCGCATCCAGCAAAGCTTCGCCGCGCCCGATGCCCTCTCCTTCTGGCAATTGCCGGGCTTCATCCGCATCCTGGAGAAATCCGGCTTCTCCGCCGTTGCCCATCGCCTGCGCTTCCAGGCGCTGCTGGCGCTGCCGCTGCTCTGCGCGACGATGGCGCTCGTCGCCGCCGGCTTCTCGATGCAGACCAGCCGGCGCGGGGGCATCGCGCGGATGATCGGCGGCGGCGTGATCTCGGGCTTCGCGCTCTTCATGCTCTCGCAGGTGGCGCAGCAGTTTGGCCAATCCGGTGCGCTACCGGTGGCGCTCGCTGCCTGGGCCCCGGCGGCGGCAGGGCTGCTGCTCGCGCTCTCGCTGCTCCTGCATCTCGAAGACGGTTGAGGCCGCCGATGTCGCACCCCCGACCCCGCTTCCCCCGCGGCCCGCGGCGGCGCCCGCGCCGCCGGCAGGAGCAGCCTGCCCGCCTGCGCTCCGCCCTTCTGGCCGCCGCCTCGCTCGGCCTCGTCTGCGGCACGCCGCGCCTGCTGCGCGAAGCCCATGCCCAGGCACCGGGCATGACGCCGGGCATGACGATCGACCGCCACAAGCCGGTCGCCTTCAAGGCGGACCGCATCGATTACGACCAGCAGAGCAATATCGTCACCCTCACCGGCCATGTCGAAGCCTGGCAGGCGGGGCATGTGCTCTTCGCCGATCGCGTGCTCTTCGACCGCAACACCAATATTGCGGATGCGGTGGGGCATGTCGTGCTGGTCTCGCCCGATGGCAGCGTGGTCTATGCCGCCTATGCCGAGCTGAGCCAGAACATGACGAACGGCATCATGAGCGCGATCAACGTGCGGCTGCCGAAGAACGCCAAGCTTGCCGCCAATGGCGCGCGGCGGACGGATGCCAAGCTCAACGAGATGAGCCGCGCGGTCTATACCGCCTGCGATGTCTGCGCCAAGCACCCCGACCGGCCGCCGCTCTGGGAGATCACCGCCAATACCGCGACCCAGGATCTCCAGCACCACATCATCGAATACCACGACGCGACGATGAAGATCGCCGGCGTGCCGGTGCTCTGGGTGCCCTATTTCGCGCATCCCGACCCGACGGCCAAGCGCATGAGCGGCCTCCTGATCCCGAATGCCGGCATCAACAGCCATATCGGCGCCTTCACCGCAATCCCCTACTACTGGGTGATCGACCCGTCGTCGGACGCCATCCTCACGCCGACCTTCTCCTCCAAGGAGGGCATCCAGGGCGACGCGAAATACCGCAAGAGCTTCAATTTCGGGGAACTCAACATCGACGCCTCGGCCGGTTTCGACCATGGCCAGCCGGCCGGCGCGATCTTCGGCAAGGGCAGTTTCGACCTGACGCCCGCCTGGCGCGCCGGCTTCAACCTGCAGCGCGCCTCCTCGGTCAATTACCTCAACGACTACTCGATCCTGCCGAACGCCAACGAGTTGCAAAGCAATCTCTACCTCGAAGGCTTCGGCGCCGGCTCCTATGCGCGGATCGAGTCGAGCTTCTACCAGGGGCTCGTCGGCAGCGTCACGAACAGCGAACTGCCGCTCGTGCTGCCCTACGCGCTCTATTCCTATCAGGGGCTGCCAGATGCCCTCGGCGGCACAGCCTCCTTCGGCGCCAATGTCTTCAACATCATGCGCACCACCGGCACCGATACCCAGCGCGCCGCGCTGACGACGGATTACAAGCTGCCGTACCAGGATCCGCTCGGCGAGCAATGGAGCGTCGATTTCCATCTCGACACCGCGGCCTACAATGCCTCCAACCTCAACGAATTCCCCAATTACGACACGACCGACAGCAGTGCCTCGGAGGTCCGCGCGCTGCCGCAGGTGGCGCTCAACTACGCCTGGCCGATCATCAACGATTCGGGCTCGCTCGGCTCGGAACTCTTCAAGCCGATCGTGCAGCTCATCGCGGCGCCGATCATCAGCAACGACGTCAACGTCACCAATATCCCGAACGAGGACAGCTTCGACTTCCAGTTCACCGACGCCAACCTCTTCGGCTTCAACAAATATCCGGGCATCGACCGGCTCGAAAACGGCATGCGCGCCAATGTCGGCTTCGAGACGACCTGGTTCCTCAACAATGGCCAGACGATCGACGGGCTGATCGGCCAGTCCTACCGCACGCATGCGGATAATACTTTCGCGCCCGAATCGGGGCTGACCGGCACGGTCTCCGATATCGTCGCGCGGCTGACCTACACCCCGGCCGACTGGCTGAGCTTCACCTACCGCACCCGCCTCGACCACACGAGCCTGCAGGATAAATACACGGACGCCTTCGTGACAGCGGGCGTGCCGGCGCTGCGGATGACCGCGGGCTACCTCTATTCCTCGACCGATCCGTACTACTATTACGACGGCAGCCCGCCGCCGGCCGAATACTACGTGCCGCGCAACGAAGTGACCTTCGGGCTCAACGCCAATTACCAGAATTGGAGCTTCAACGGCGGGGTGCAGGAGAATGTGCAGACCGGCCAGCTGGACAGCACCAATCTCGGCTTCGGCTGGCAGAACGACTGCCTTGGCCTCGCGCTCTCCTATTCTCACAGCAACACGCAAATCGGCAGCGAAAACGGCTCGACCACCGTGCTCTTCACCGTCACCTTCAAAACCATCGGGGCGATCGGCTTCAATGCGCTCTGATCCGCCCCGCAATCCGGCCCCCAGCCGCCAGGAGCTCCGAGAAACGCCATGCCTTTCCGCCTGAACCTTCTTGCCCTGGCGGTCCTGCCGGTCTGGCTCGCGCTGGCTGGCCTCGGCATGCCCGCCGCCCGCGCCCAGACGGCGACGATCGCCGCCGTCGTCAACGGCGATGTCATCACCAACCAGGATGTGGACAACCGCGCCCGCTTCTTCGCGCTCGCCACCGGCCAGCCGCCGACCCCCGATGTCGTGGACCGGTTGAAACCGCAGATCCTGGAACAGCTCATCAACGAGAAGCTGGAGCTTCAGGAGGCGGAGAAGCGCGGCATCGTGGTGACGGACACCCAGGTTGCCGCCGCCATCGCCTCGATCGAGGCGAAGAACAACATGGCGCCCGGCATGCTGCGGGAGAAGCTCAAATCCCTCGGCGTCAATGTCGATACGCTGATCACCCAGGTGCGCACCCAGCTCGCCTGGGACGATGTGCTGCGCCAGGTGGTGACGACGATGGGCCGGCCGACGAGCGCTGATGTGAACCGCCAGCTCGCCCTCCTCAAGCAGGAGCGCGGCCAGCCGCAATATAATGTGGGCGAAATCTTCATCCCCGTGAGTTCGCCCTCGGCCGAGGCGGGGGCGGAGAAATTCGCCGAAACCGTCATCACCCAGCTGCGCCAGGGTGCGCCCTTCCCGATCATCGCCGCCCAGTTCAGCCAGGGCGAAAGCGCGCTGCAAGGCGGCGCGCTCGGCTGGGTGAGCCCCGATCAGCTCGACCCGGCGGTGGCGAGCCTGGTGCAGCAGATGCCGGTGGGCGCCATCAGCAACCCGGTCTCGGTTGCGGGGGGGATCGTCATCGTGCAGCTGCGCGGCAAGCAGATCGCCGGCCAGGCCGGCGGAGCGGGCGATGCCGTGCTCGACGTGCGACAGGTCTTCCTGCCCTTCACGACGCCGCTCAATTCGCAGAACCCGACGGCCGAGCAGCGCGCGACGATGGAGAAGATCCACGCGATCGCGGTGAGCGCCCGGAGCTGCGCCGATATCGAGGCGGCGAACAAGGCGGCGGGCAGCATCCAGCCCTCCAACCCCGGGCCGGTGACGCTCTCGCAAGTGACGCCGCCCGCCTTCCAGAAGCTGCTGGCGAGCCTGCCGGTGGGCCGGGCGAGCCCGCCGCTGGTAGCCGATAAGGGGGTTTCCGTCGTCATGATCTGCGGCCGGCAGACCGAGGCGGCGGGCCTGCCGTCCCGCGCGCAGATCGCGGAAAGCCTGTTCCGCACCCGCGTCGGGCTCGCCGCGCAGCAGACGCTGGACGACCTGCACCGCAAGGCCACGATCCAGATTATGCAAAAGCAGTGAGCGGCACGGGCCCCGCGGGGCCGAACCTGCCGCCGCTGCGCGAGGTGATCGCCCGGCACGCTTTCCGGGCGAAGCATTCCCTCGGCCAGCATTTCCTGCTGGATGCGAACCTCACCGCGCGGATCGCGGCGGCAGGCGGCGATCTCGCCGGGCGGCAGGTGGTGGAGGTGGGCCCCGGCCCGGGCGGGCTTACCCGCGCGCTGCTGGCGAGCGAGGCGGCGCATGTCACCGCGATCGAGATCGACCCGCGCGGCGTGGCGGTCGCCGAGGAACTGGCCCTGGCCTATCCTGGCCGGCTGAGCGTGGTGGCGGCGGATGCGACGCGGGTGGATATCCCCGCCCTCGTGCCGGCGCCGCGGCAGATCATCGCCAACCTGCCCTATAACGTCGGCACGCCGCTCCTCATCGGCTGGCTGCGCCAGGCTGCGGCCTATGAGCGGCTGGTGCTGATGTTCCAGGAAGAGGTGGCGCAACGCATCATCGCCGCCCCCGATACCGAGGCCTACGGGCGGCTCGCCGTGCTCGCGCAATGGACGACGCAGACCGCGCTCTGCTTCCGCCTGCCGCCCGAGGCCTTCACGCCGCCGCCCAAGGTGCATTCGGCCGTGGTGCGGCTCATCCCCCGCGCCGAGCAGCCGGCGCCCGCGCTTTTCGCGGCGATGGAGCGGGTGACGCAGCATGCTTTCGGCCAGCGGCGGAAGATGCTGCGCGCCGCACTCAAGCCGCTCGGCGGCGCGGAACTGCTGGCCCGCGCCGGGATCGAGCCGACGCGCCGGGCGGAGACGCTGACGGTGAGCGAGTTCGAGCGGCTGGCCCGGCTGGTGCTGAGCGACGCCGGCTGAGCAAGGCGCCCGAAGCCGCGCCTGCGGGGCATGACGCGCCCGCAAGCACCCGGGCCCCGAGCGATCAGGATTGCTGACCGGTCACGCTCAGCACGCGGGCATTGAGCTGATCGGCCGAATTGTCCGGATTGCCGCTGATCGGCGCGCCCATGGCCGCCTGGGCCTGGGCCCGCGCGCCCTGCACGCCCGCTACCGGCATCCTGCCCATCGCCTGCCCCGTGCCGGGCTGGCTCATATTCGGCTGGCTCATGCCGCCCTGGCCCATGGCGCCCGTCATGCCGGCCTGGGCCGTGCTGCCCGCCGGCATCATGCTCTCAGCCGTTTGCAGATGGGCTTGCAGCACCGGCAGGGATTTCATCGCGAACTGACGGAGCGCCGGGTTCTGGCCGGAATGCGCCTCCATGCGATAGAGGTGGATCGCCTCCTGATGGCCGCGCACCGCGATCCGGTTGAACATGGCATCGAAGGAGCCCGCCGGTGCGCTCGCCAACTCCTTGTAGACGCTGCGCATCATCGGGCCCGGCTGCTTGGCGAGCGGCAGCATGCTCGCATCGGCGATGCCCTTCAGCGCCATCTCGGACTGCGTATGGTCCTGCACCAGCATTTGGCCATAGCTCTGCTCCTGCGCCGTCTGGCCGCGGCGCTCGGCGAGCTTGCCGAGCATGATCTCGGCCTGGTTGATGGCCGAGGCATGGGTGACGAAGCGCGAATCCCGCACCGATGCCGCCGGGTTGGGGCCGGTATCGGCCGGCAGCACGCTCGCCGTGCCTGCCTCCTGGCCGGGCTTCATCTGGATGACCTGGGTGGCGGCGCCATTGGCCGGGCCGGCGGGCGCGGTCGGGTTTTCCCCAGGCACCGCCTGGGCGAGGGCAGCAGCCCCAGAGCTGAGCAGAAGGCCGGCACCGATCATGCTCGACAGCAGCCAGCGGGTACGGAAGGGCGCGGCGTTTCGCATGAGGTTACTCCTTTTTAATCAGTTTTCTGCGCTTTGTTCAGCGCGGTGACGCCCTTCGAGATTGGCGCCGCGGCGCCGGTTCAAAGGCGGAATCGCTAGAACGTGACGCGACGGCGCGGAAGGCGCGGCTGCCGCGCGGGGCTTGCCGGCGCCTGCCATGGGGTTCAAAAGCAGCACTTGGAGACGAGCCCGCACAACATGCCGGAGGATGGGTGACCCGCTTCGCGGAGATCTTTTCGCGCAAGGGCGCCGAAGCCACGCCTCTCGCCCAGGCGCGCCAGCCGGAGCGGCTGCACCGGATGGCGGATGCGCTCCGCGCCCTGCTGCATGCGCGCGCGGCTGCCACGCCGAGCGGCGGCAATGGCCATGCTTTCGCCCTCGCCCTCGCCGCCCCCTTGGCCGAGCCCGGCCTTTCGCCCGAAACGCCGCTGAGCCCGATGGTGGAGGTTGCCGCCACGCTCTGGACCCGCGCGCTCCGCTTCGATTCCGCCGCCCCCAACTGGGCGGACCGTGACCGGTTGATCGTCTCCTGCCGCCAGCAGGCGCAGATCCTGCGGGCGGTGCTGGAGCTTTCCGGCATCGAGGCGGCCGATCTCACCTTCGGCCTGCCCGGGCTCGATACCGTCTTCGCGCCGCCCGGCCAGGCGCTGGCCTGCGCGGTGGGCGCGGCACTCGCCGAGCGCATGCAGGCGGCACGCTTTGGCAAAAGCCTGTGCGACCATCGCACCTGGCTCTTCACGACGCCGGCGGACCTCATCGGCGGACAGAGCTACGAGGCGGCGAAGCTCGCCGGGGATCTCAAGCTCGGCAAGCTCGCGCTTTTCGTGGAGGAACCGCCGGCGGAAGATGCGGCGGCGCGGCTCGTCCATCCGCTGCTCGAGCATTTCGCCGCCTGGGGCTGGGCGACCAAGCGCATCGCCGGCCAGGATACCGCCGCCATCTCCTCGGCCCTCTCGATCGCGCTGCGGGCCAGGAAGCCGCTGCTGATCGCCTGCCGCAGGCCTGCCCATCCGCCCCGGCTGCAGGAGCGGGCGCTCTCCGAGGATGTGCGCGAGGCCTGGCGCGCCGCCGGGGCGCGCAACACGACGACGCGGCGCGGCTGGCTCAAGCGGCTCGCCCGCCATGCCCAGGCGGCGGAGTTCGAGCGCGCGCAGAGCGGCCGGCTGCCCGATGGCTGGCGTGATTCCGCGCGGGCCGAGCGCGCCAGGCTTGCCGCCATCGAAACGCCGCTCTCGCCGCTGGAGGCGAGCCGCCGCTTCCTCGCCGGCATGGCGGCGATCATCCCGGACCTCACGGCCGCGAGCCCGACGCTCGCCGAAAAGACCGCCGAAAGCCCGCTCGCCGGCGCGGCCGTCGTCGATGCCGGGGATTTCGCTGGCCGCCACATCGCCTTCGCCGGCGCCGAGACGGCGCTGCCGGGCACGCTGGCCGGCCTCGCGAGCCATGGCGGCTTCACCCTCGTTGCCGAAAGCCCCGCCTCGGGCGCCGATTCCCTGCCGCTTACCCTCCGCCCGCTGGCGCGCGAAGGGCGGCGGATGATCCATAGCCTGGCCGAGGAGCATGGCGACCCGGCGGCCGCCGCCGCGCTCCCCCTCGCCTCGCTCCGCGCCATCCCGAATCTCTTCGTCTTCCGCCCGGCCTGCGCGATCGAGACCGCCGAATGCTGGGAGCTTGCCTTGCAACGGGATGACGGGCCGAGCGTGCTCATCCATTCCACCCAGGCAATGATGCGCTGGCGGCAGGATACCTCGGAGAATGCCTGCGCCCGCGGCGGCTATGTCGCGGCCGGGCTCTTCGATCCGCGCGCCGCGACGCTGATCGCGAGCGGGGCGGAGCTGGCCCTCGCCCTCGAAGCACGCCGGCTGCTGGGCGAAGCCGGTATTCCGGTGGCGGTCGTCTCCCTCCCCTGTTGGACGCTGTTCGTCAGCCAGACGGAGGCTTATCGTGCCGATGTGCTCGGCGATGCGCCGCGCCTTGCGGTCGAGGCCGGGTCAGATTTCGGCTGGGGGCGCTGGCTTGGCGAGCGCGGACAGTTTATCGGAGCAGCAAGCCTCGGGCTCACGGCCGCCCGCCCCGGCGAGTATTTCGGGGTGACGGCGGAGGCGCTGGTGATCGCGGTTAAGAAGAAGCTTTGAGGGTGCCCGAGATCGGGGAAGCCCATTCGACAGGAGAGAGTGATTATGGCTGTGACGGTAGCGATCAACGGCTTCGGCCGTATCGGGCGGCTCGTGCTGCGCGCGCTGATCGAAAGCGGACGCACGGACGTGACGCCGGTGCTGATCAATGACCTCGGCTCGGTCGAGGCCAATGCCCACCTCTTCCGCTACGACAGCGTGCATGGCCGCTTCCCCGGCACCGTCGCGGTCGAGGGCGACAGCCTCGTCATCACCTATAACGGCCGCACCTACGCCCCGATCAAGGTGACGGCGCATCGCAACCCGGCCGAGATCCCGCTCAAGGGCGTCGATGTCGCCATGGAATGCACCGGCATCTTCACGAGCAAGGAGAAGGCGCAGCCGCTGCTCGAGGCCGGCGCCCGCAAGGTGCTGATCTCGGCCCCGGCCGACGGGGTGGACGCGACGATCGTCTATGGCGTCAACCACCAGACGCTGACGAAGGAGATGACCGTCATCTCCAACGCCTCCTGCACCACGAACTGCCTCGCTCCGGTCGCCAAGGTGCTGCAAGACAATTTCGGCATCCTGCGCGGCTATATGGTGACGATCCATAGCTATACCGGCGACCAGAAGACGGTCGATACCCTGCATAAGGATCTGCACCGCGCGCGTGCCGCGGCCCTTTCGCTGATCCCGACCTCGACGGGGGCGGCGCGCGCCGTCGGCCTCGTGCTGCCGGAGCTGAAGGGCAAGCTCGACGGCACCGCCATCCGCGTGCCGACGCCCAATGTCTCGCTCGTCTCGCTGGACGTGAACCTCGCCAAGAAGGCGACCAAGGAGGAGGTGAACGCGGTGATGAAGGCGGCAGCCGAAGGCCCGCTGAAGGGCATCCTCGGCTACAATACCGAGCCGCTGGTCAGCTCCGACTTCAACCATAACGATGCCTCCTCCACCTTCGACGCGACGCAGACGACGGTGGTGGATGGCGAGATGCTCCGCGTGCTCTCCTGGTACGACAATGAATGGGGCTTCTCCAACCGCATGAGCGACACGGCCGCCGTCTTCGGCGCGCTGTAAAAGGCCGGCGCCGGCCCATGCCGGGCGGCGGCCACGGCGACTTCCGCCGCCGCCGCCGCCGCCCGCGCGATCGACAGAATGCCGGCCGGGCGGGCGCGCGGCTGGCTGGTATAAGCAAGACCAACCGAGGTTCAGGGGACGCGTGATGACGTTCAAGACGCTCGACGAGGCGGAGGTGAAGGGCCGGCGCGTGCTGCTGCGCGCAGACCTTAACGTGCCGATGCGGGATGGCCATATCAGCGACATGACGCGCGTGGAGCGCGTGGGCCCGACCATCCGGGAAATCGCCGACAAGGGTGGCCGCGTCGTCGTGCTCTCGCATTTCGAGCGTCCGAAGGGCAAGCGCGTGCCCGAGATGTCGCTCCGGCCGCTGGCCGAGGCGCTCGCCGAGGCGCTGCGCCGGCCCGTCGCCTTCGCGGATGACTGCATCGGCCCGGCGGCGGAAGAGGCGGTCGCCAAGCTTCAGGATGGGGACGTGCTTCTGCTGGAAAACACCCGCTTCCATCCGGGCGAAGAAAAGAACGATCCGGATTTCGTCGCGAGCCTCGCCAAGCTCGGCGATCTCTATGTCAACGATGCCTTCTCCGCCGCCCATCGCGCGCATGCGAGCACCGAGGGCCTCGCCCATCACATGCCGAGCTATGCCGGGCGGCTGATGCAGGCGGAGCTGGAGGCGCTGGAAGCCGCGCTCTCCCACCCCGAGCGGCCGGTGATGGCGATCGTCGGCGGTTCGAAGGTTTCGACCAAGCTCGACCTGCTCGGCAATCTGCTCGCCCGCGTCGATGTGCTCGTCATCGTCGGCGCCATGGCCAATACCTTCCTCGCCGCGAAAGGCCTGCCGGTCGGCCGCTCCTTGCAGGAGGCCGATCTGCACGAGACCGCGCGCCAGATCATGGCCCAGGCCGAGGGCAGCCGCTGCGAGATCCTGCTGCCGGTGGACGCGACGGTCGCCGCCGAGTTCAAGCCGCATGCCGAGACCCGCGCGCTCCCCGTCGATACCGCGCATGACGGCATGGCCCTCGACGTCGGCCCGAGGACGGCGCAGCTCATCATCGACCGGCTGGCCGGGATGAAGACCCTGGTCTGGAACGGACCGCTCGGCGCTTTCGAGATCCCGCCTTTCGACGCGGCAACCGTGCAGGTCGCCCGCGCGGTCGCCGATCTCACCCAGGAAGGTAAGCTGCGGAGCGTCGCCGGTGGCGGCGATACCGTCTCGGCGCTGCGCCAGGCCGGCGTCATCGACGAGTTGAGCTATGTCTCCTCGGCCGGCGGCGCCTTCCTCGAATGGCTGGAAGGCAAGACTCTGCCGGGCGTCGCGGCGCTCGGGGCATGAGCGCCTTCGTCTTCACGCCGCCGCCGCAGGCCTCGGTGCCGGTGGCGGGCGGCGGCCTCTTCCCGGTGCGGCGGATCTTCTGCGTCGGCCGCAACTATGCCGAGCATAGCCGGGAGATGGGTGGAGACCCGACGCGCGAGGCGCCTTTCTTCTTCGCCAAACCCGCCGATGCGGTGCTGACCGGCGGGGCGACGATGCCCTGGCCGGGAGAAACCCAGGATCTGCATCACGAGATCGAACTCGTCGCCGCGATCGGCCGCGGCGGGGCGGAGATCGCCGCGACCGAAGCCGAAGCCCATCTCTGGGGCTATGCGGTGGGGATCGACATGACGCGGCGGGATCTCCAGGCGCTCGCCAAGAAGGCGGGCCGGCCCTGGGATATGGCCAAGGGGTTCGACCATTCGGCGCCGATCGGCGAGATCGTGCCGCTGGCCGCCCTGCCCGCCGGTTTCGGGCGCGCGGGCGCGATCGATCTCAAGGTCAACGGCACGCTCCGCCAGAGCGGGGACATCGGCGAGATGATCTGGAGCGTGCCGGAGATCATCGCCGCGCTCTCCCGCCTCGTCCGCCTCGCGCCGGGGGATCTCATCTTCACCGGAACTCCGGCAGGGGTCGCCGCCGTGCAGCCGGGGGATGTGCTGGAAGGCTCCGTCTCCGGCCTGCCGCCGGTGCGGGTGACGATCGCGGCCTGACCGAGCCTCGTCTGGCCTCGCTTCGCGGCCGACCGAAGCCTTGGCGCGATTCCCCCCCGCGCCTCGGGGCTTAAGACCGTCTCCGCCGGAGCCTCAGCCCGCGCGCCGCGGCGGCGGCCAGGTTTGGCCGGGTTTGCCCGGTGGACCCAGGGATGACCTGGAGCGGTGAGATTGGAAGAAAGGGCTCGCCTGTGACGTCAGCCTCTCCCCGCTCCGGCGATGACGACGCCGCGGCACCGCTCATCTATATCCTGGCCGGTGAAGCGAGCGGCGATGTGCTCGGCGCCCGGCTGATCGCGGCCATCCGCAGCCGCCGGCCCGGCGCGCGCTTCGCCGGCATCGGCGGCCCGCGCATGCAGGAGCAGGGCATGCCGAGCCTCTTTCCCATGCAGGAACTGGCGCTGATGGGGCTGGCCGAGGTGCTGCCCAAGCTCCTCCGCCTCTCCCGCCGCCTGAGCGAGACGGTGGCGGATATCGCCGCCCGTCGCCCCGATGTGGTGGTGACGATCGACAGCCCCGGCTTCACCCTCCGCCTGCTCCGCCGCATCGCGGATTTCGGCATTCCGCGCGCGCATTACGTCGCCCCCCAGGTCTGGGCCTGGCGGGAGCATCGGGTGCGCAAATACCCCGGGCTGTGGGAGAAGCTGCTCTGCCTGCTGCCGTTCGAGCCGGCCTTCTTCGCCCGCCACGGCTTGGCCGCCGAATTCGTCGGCCACCCGGTGCTGGAATCGGGCGCCGATACCGGGGATGCCGCCCGCTTCCGCGCGGCGCATGGGCTTGCGGAGACGACGCCGCTGATCCTTCTGCTCCCCGGCAGCCGGATGACCGAGATCACCCGGCTGCTGCCGGTGTTCGAGCGGACGCTCGCTTTGCTCGCCGCGCGCTTCCCCGGTCTCGTGCCGGTGATGCCGGTGGCAGCCCCGGTCGCGGCCGCCGTGCTGGCGGCGGCGGGCGGCTGGGCCCTGAAGCCGATTCTGGTGACAGAGATCGCCGCCAAGCACGATGCTTTTGCCGCCGCCACTCTTGCCCTGACCAAATCCGGCACCTCGACCCTGGAACTCGCGCTGGCCGGCGTGCCGATGGTCGTCACCTACAAGGTGAACCCGATCACGGCGGCGATCGTGCGGCGGGTGGTGCGGGTGGGGCATGCGGCGATGGTCAATCTCCTCGCCGGCCGCGCGGTGGTGCCGGAACTGTTGCAGGAGCGCTGCCGGCCGGAACTGCTGGCGGCCGAGGTCGCCCGCCTGCTCGACGAGCCGCAGGCGGCAGCGGCGCAGAAGGCGGCCTTCGCTGAAGTGATGGCGGCACTCCGCCCAGCGGCGGGCCTCCCGTCGGACGCGGCGGCGGAGGCGGTGCTGGCGCTGCTCCCGCGGGCCTGAGGCGCGGGCCGAGCTAAGGCTGCGGCTCGCCCGCGCGCGCGCCGAGTGCCGCGACGATCGCCGCGAGCGGGGACCGCCAATCGAACGGACGGATCTGGCGGAACAGCCGGAGCGCGGGATACCAGGGGCTATCCTCCCGCGCCATCAGCCAGCGCCAATCCGGCACATAGGGCAGCAGCACCCAGGTGGGCGCCGCCATCGCCCCACCGAGATGCGCGACCGAGGTATCGACCGTGATGACGAGATCGAGCGCCGCGATGGCGGCGGCGGTCTCCTCATAATCGCTGAGGAAGGGCGCGGCGTCGAAGAAGGGTGCCGCACCGGCATAGCCCTTGGCATCGGCCTCCCGCTCGCCCTTCTGCAGGCTGACGAGCGCGATCCCCGGCAGATCGGCGAGCGCGCCGGCGAGGACGGCGAAGGCGATGGAGCGGTTACGGTCGTTCTTATGCGTCGGCCGCCCGGCCCAGACGATGCCGATGCGCCGCAGCCCGGGCGGCAGGCTCGCCGCCAGCCGCGCCTGCCAGGCCGCCAGCCGCGCCGGATCGACCGTGACCGGCACCGCCGGCGGAATGGTATCGAGCCGCGTGCCATGCAGCCGCGGCAGGCTGGAGAGCGCGGAAAAGGCCGCGAAATCCCGGCAATCCGCCCAGCGCTGGCGGATGTCGATCCTGGGGAACATGCGGCTGATCAGCGGCGCCATCTCGCGGCTGAGGGCGAGGAAGATCTCCTCCGTCTGCGCCATCGCCCAAGGGATATAGCGGCTGAACTGAATGACATCGCCGAAGCCTTGATCCCCCACCAGCATCAGCTTCCGCCCTGCCGGCAGGCGTGCCCCGCCCCACTGCACCGCGCCCTCCTGCAAGGCCGGCGGCATCAGCGGCGGCACGCCGGGGATGCGGAAGCGCCATTCGTAGCGTTCCCAGCCCTCCGCCATCTCGCCGCGCAGCAATTGCGCCTCGGCCAGCGCGAAATGCGAGCCGGCCTGATCGTGCTTGAGGAGCAGCGCGCGGCGCGAGGCGGCGATCGCCTGCTCGATCTCGCCGCGCTGATGCTGGATGACGGCGAGGTTGTGCAGCGCGATCGGGTCGCCCGGCATGAGGGTGACGGCCTGGGTGGCGGCGGCCAGCGCCTCCTCCAGCCGCCCGGCCTGGCGATACATCTCGCTGATATTGCGCCGGAAGAAGGCGTTCTGCGGGGCAAGCGCGATCGCGCGTTCGAGGAACTGGATGCCGAGCGCCTCGCGCCCGGTGCGGAAGGCGATGATGGCGGAGAGTTGCAGCACCCGCGCATCCCCCGGCACGGCGCGCAGGAGGTTGGAGGCGATCGCCTCCGCCTCCTGCAAGCGGCCGGCATCATGCGCTTCGGTGCCAAGACGGAGCATGAGGCCGAGGGGCATCGGCACCATGGGCTCGGCCGGGGGCGCCACAGCCGGGGGCGGCTCTGTCGGAGGCGCCACAGCGGGCGGCGCCTCGGCGGTCGCGCTAGCAGGTTCTGGCGGCATCGTCCCTCGTCCTCGATCGTCCGTCATCGGCGCGGCCGGCCAGAGCCTTCGCCACCCCGCGCGCCGGGCGCGGGCAGACTAGCGGCTTCTCCGCCCGCCTGTCTCCTGGCTTGCGCGCCCCGGTTTGCGTGCCCTGGCTTGCGCGCCCTGGCTTGCCCGCGGGCAACCGGCCGGCGCCGCGCGCTTAGCGGCGGGACTGGACCGCCTTGGCGCTTTCGGGCTTCGCGGGGCGGGTATCCCGCCGCAGCCGATGCTCGCCCAGGAAGAGCAGGATGGGGGCGGCGATGAAGATCGAGGAAGAGGTGCCGACGACGATGCCGAAAAGCATGGCGATCGCGAAATCCTGGATCGAGGAGCCGCCGAAGAGCGCGAGCGGCAGGGCCGCGAGAAAGACCGTGCTGGAGGTGCCGAGGGTTCGGTTCAGCGTTTCGTTGATCGAAAGGTCGATCAGCTCCCGCAGCGGCATGGTCTTGTACTTGCGCAAATTCTCGCGCATCCGGTCATAGACCACCACCTTGTCGTTGGTGGAATAGCCGAGGATGGTGAGGATCGCGGCGACCATCACGAGATCGAATTGCAGCCGGGTGATGACGAGAAAGCCGATCGTCTTGGTGATGTCGAGAATGAGGGTGACGACGGCACCGACCGCGAACTGCCACTCGAAGCGGAACCAGATATAGACGAGGATCATCAGCAAGCTGAGGCCGAGCGCGAGCAGCCCCTGGCGGAAAAGCTGGGCCGAGACGGAGGCGCCGACCGCGCTCGTGCTCAGCACCTGGGCGCCGGGGGCGACGGCGGCCAGCGTTGCATGCACGCGGGCAACCGCGGCATCCGTCGCTTGCGCATTGGCGCGGCTTTCGAGCCGGATCATGACCTCGTTCTTGCCGCCGAGGCGCTGCAAGCCGGCATCGGGAAGCTGGTGCTCCGCAAGCGCCGCGCGGAGCTTGGGGAAGCTGACCTCGGTGGGTGTCCGCGCCTCCATCACCACGCCGCCCTTGAAATCGATCCCGAGCCGCAGCCCCGGATAGAAGAAAAGCCCGATCGAGGCGAGGGAGAGCACCGCCGAGACGATGAGCCCGGCATAGCGCCCGCGCATGAACTGGATGCGCGAATCGTCGCGCACCAGGCGGAACAGCGGCTTGTAGAAGAAGCGCATGATGGTGCGTCCTTAAACCGGCAGCGCCGCCGGGCGGCGGGCGATATACCAGCGCGCGGTGAGCAGACGGGCGAAAACGGTCGCGGTGAAGAGCGTGGTGAGAATGCCGACGGTGATGGTGACGGCGAAGCCCCGCACCGGCCCCGCGCCGAAGATGAAGAGCATGATATGGGCGAGCAGCGTCGTCATATTGCTATCGACGATGGTGCCATAGGCGCGGCGGAAGCCCGCTTCCAGCGCCTGCAAGGGCGTGCGGCCGTTGCGCACCTCTTCCCGCACCCGCTCGTTGATGAGGATATTGGCATCCACCGCCATGCCGAGGGTGAGCAGGATGCCGGCCATGCCGGGCAGTGTCAGCGTGGCGCCCAAGAGCGAGAGGATGCCCATCATCATCACGAGGTTGGCGATCAGCGCGACATTCGCGAACCAGCCGAAGAGGCCGTAGAAGGCCCCCATGAAGAAGATGACGAGGACGAAGCCGACGGCGAGCGAGATGGCGCCGGCGCGGATCGCATCCGCCCCGAGCTCGGGCCCGACGCTCTGCTCCTCGACCACGGTGAGCGGCGCCGGCAGCGCGCCCGCACGCAGGAGGAGCGCGAGGTCGGTCGCTTCCTGGGCATTGGCGCTGCCGCTGATCTGCGCCCGGCCGCCGGTGATTGCCTCGCGGATGACGGGCGCGCTGATCACCTGATTGTCGAGCACGATCGCGAAGGGGCGGCCGACATTGGCGCTCGTCACATCCGCGAACTGCCGGGCGCCGACGCTGTCGAAGGTGATGTTGACGACCCAGCCGCCGGTCTGCGGATCGCGCCCGGCCTGGGCGTTGGTCAGATCCGCGCCATCGACCATGACCGCCTGCTGCACCGCGATCTTCTGCCCCGGATGGCCCTGCAGCGGCAGGAAGGCATCGCCCGGCGGCGGCGGCTCGCCCGAATTCGGATCGACGTTCTGATCGACGAGATGGAAGGTCATATGCGCCGTCTCGCCCAGCAACTTCTTGATGTGCTGCGGATCGCTGATGCCGGGCAGCTGGACCATGATGCGGTCCGCCCCCTGCTGGGCGATCTGCGGATCGACGATGCCGGTGCTGTCGATGCGGCGGCGGACGATCTCGATCGATTGGGTGAGCGCTGCCTCCGCCCGCGCCTGCATGGCGGGTTTGGAGAGGGTGAGGACGAGGTTGGTGCCCTCGCCGCCGGCGACGAAATCGGCGAGGCTGCCGGGCCCGTTCTGCGGCCGCAAGAGATCGCCGAGCGCGGCGAGCGCGGCCTCGCGCTGGTTCGGATCGAGCAGGTCGATCAGCACCTGGTTGGCGCCCGGGTTATCGGCGAGCCGGGTGTAGCCGATATCGGTGCGGCGGAAATCCTGCCGCACCTGATCGACCGTGCCGGCGAGCTTCTCGCGGGCGATCGCGCCCATATCGACCTGCATGAGGAGATAGCTGCCGCCGCGCAGATCGAGGCCGAGATGGATCTGCTGCCAGGGCAGCCAGCCGACGGGGGCGCGGAAGAAATTGGGCAGGCAGAGCAGGAGGCCGATCAGGCAGGCGCCGATCACGCTGGCGGCCTTGAGCCGGCTGAAATAAAGCATAGGGACGCCGCGCCCTCCGATGGGTCTGATCTTGAGCTTGTCTTGTGCAAGGCTGGCCGAGGCCAGCGGCGAGGTATGGCCGCCTCCTCGCGGCATGGCAAGAGCCGCCGCCCCGCCTGCCGGCAAGGGCCGCCCCCCGCACGGCTTCGGTTGACGGAACGGCGCGAGGTGCTAACCCTGCCCGGTCCGCGCATCACGCGCGGCACTGAGGCCTGAACTGAAAGCGGCACCGATGGACATCGTGAAGCTGGGTGTGGCCGGGGTCGGCCATTTCGGGCGGTTCCACGCCTTGAAGGCGGCGGCGTCGCCGCGCGCCACCCTCGCCGGCGTCTATGACCGGGACGGCGAGCGGGCGAAGAGCGTGGGCTGGGAGACGGGCGCCCCGGCGCTCTCCTTCCCCGAACTGCTGGCGGCCTCGGATGCGATCGTCGTCGCCGCCCCCGCGGATGCGCATTTCGCGATCGCGGCCGAGGCGATCCGCGCCGGGCGGCATGTGCTGATCGAAAAGCCGATCGCCTCGACGCTCGAAGAGGCCGATGCGCTGGCGGCGATGGCGGCCGAACGGGGCGTTGTCCTGCAAGTCGGCCATCTCGAACGCTTCTCGGCCGCGCACGGCGCGGTTTCCGCCCGCATGGGCCAGCCGCTCTATATCGAGGCGGTGCGCGTCGCCCCCTTCAAGCCGCGCGGCACGGATGTCTCCGTCATCCTTGATCTCATGATCCACGATCTCGATCTCATCCTCGCCCTCGTCGATGCGCCGATCGAGAGCGTGGATGCGGTGGGAGCGGCGGTCGCCAGCGCCCATGAGGATATCGCCAATGCCCGGGTGCGCTTCACCAATGGCTGCGTGGCGACGATCACCGCGAGCCGCATTTCGCTGAAAACCGAGCGGCGCATGCGCATCTTCTCCCAAAGCGGCTATCTCGCGGTCGATTTCGCGGGCCGCAAGATGACCGCGATCGGCCGCGGCTTGAGCGGCCTGCCGGTGCCGGGCATGCCGGACTTCGCGCTCACCGAACTCTCCTGGGAGGATCATGACAGCCTGTCGGCCGAGCACGCGGCCTTCTATGCCGCGATCCTCGATGGCGCGCCGATCGCCGTCGATGCCGCCGCCGGCCGCCGCGCCCTCGCCGCCGCCATCGCGGTGAAGGAGGCGATGGACCGCTCGAACGCGCTCGCGGTCGCCGGCGGGCTGCTGACGCTGCCGGACTAGCGGGCGGGCTGCCGGCGGGCGGGATGCCCCGCCCGGCGCCCTCAGCCGCGCCCGATGAAGGGCATGTTGGTCGCCATCACCGTCATGAACTGAACATTGGCATCCGCCGGCATGCCGGCCATGAAGAGCACGCTGCGGCCGACATCCTCCACATCCATGCGCGGCTCCACCGCCATGCGGCCATCGGCCTGCGGCACGCCCGCGGTCATCGCCTTGGTCATGCTCGTCGCGGCATTGCCGATGTCGATCTGGCCGCAGGCGATACCGAAGGCGCGGCCATCGAGCGAGATGGATTTGGTGAGCCCCGTCACCGCATGCTTGCTCGCCGTATAATGCGCCGAGCCCGGCCGCGGCGCATGGGCCGAGATCGAGCCGTTGTTGATGATGCGGCCGCCCTGCGGGCTTTGCTCCCGCATCAGGCGGAAGGCGCCGCGCGCGACGAGGAACATCCCGTCGAGATTGACGCTGAGCATGCCGCGCCACTGTTCCCAGGTGAGATCGCCGAAATTCGTCGCCGGGGCGGCTGCGCCGGCATTGTTGAAGAGCACATCGAGCCGGCCATGCTCGGCGCGGATGCGGGCGAAGAGCGCCTCGACACTCTCGGGATCGGTGACATCGACGGAGACCGCGAGCCCCTGCGCCCCGGCGCCGGCCAATTCGGCGGTTTCCTGCAAAGGCTCGATCCGGCGGCCGGCGAGATAGACCGTATCGCCGTTCTTGAGCAAAGCGAGCGCCGCGGCGCGGCCCACGCCGCTACCCGCGCCGGTGACGAGAGAAATACGAGTCATAGGACGAACTCCACCAGAACGGGCACGTGATCGGAGGCCTGAGCCCAGCCGCGCGCCTCTTTGAAAATCTCATGCCGCCTGAGCGCACCCACGAGATCATGCGTGACCCAGACGTGATCGAGCCTACGGCCACGATCGGCCGCAAGCCAATCCCGCGCGCGGTAGGACCACCATGTGTAGAGCTTCTGCTCGGCCGGCACGAAATGCCGCAGCGCATCGGCAAAGCAGGTCTCCAGCCACTCGGTCAGCAGCGCGGTCTCGACCGGGGTATGCGAGACGATCTTGAGCAGTTGCTTATGGCTCCAGACATCATGCTCCAGCGGCGCGATATTGAGATCGCCCACCAGCACGGTGCGGCGGAGATCGGGCGTGCGGGCGAAATGATCCCGCGCGGCGGCGACGAAATCGAGCTTATGGGCGAATTTCGGATTCTCGGCCGGATCGGGGATATCGCCGCCGGCCGGCACGTAGAAATCATGCAGCACGAGCGGGCCGCCCGGCAGATCGAGTTCCACCGCGAGGTGCCGGCAATCCTGCCGCCCGACCCAATCCTGCGTATCCTCATGCTGGCGCATCGGGATGCGCGAGAAGATGGCGACGCCGTTATAGCCCTTCATCCCCCGGTAGAGGACATGGCCGAAGCCGAGCGCGGCCGCGAGATCGGGCGGAAACAGCTCATCCGGGCACTTGGTCTCCTGCAGGCAGATCACATCCGGCGCGAGACGCGCGACGACATCGCCGAGCAGCCCCTGGCGGAGGCGGATCGAGTTGATGTTCCAGGTCGCGATTCGTAGCGGTGTCGGCATGGCGAAAGGCATAGCCGGACACGGGCTTCCGGCAAAGGCCGGGCGCTACAGAGCCTTCTCCATGAAGATGCTCAAAGGATCATCCCGATAGGCGCCGAAGGGCGGAATGCGGCGGAAGCCTGAGGATTCGTAAAGCGCGATGGCGGCGGGCTGGCGAATCCCGGTCTCCAGCCGCAGCAGGGAAAGGTGCTGGGCACAGCCTTCCGCCGCGATGGCCGCGATCAGCCTGCGGGCAAGGCCACGACCACGGGCGGCGGGATCGACGAACAGGCTTTTGATCTCGCCATAGGTCGCGTCCTTGGTGGCCAAGGCGCCGCAGCCCAAGGCGAGGTCGTGTTCGCGGGCGACGAAAAAGGCGATGTCGGGCCGATCGAGGCCATCTTCATCGAGATGATGGTTGCTCTCGGCGGGATAGAGGCTGTCCGACAAGGCCCAGGCCTGTTCCAGCAGCGCACGCACGCCAGGCGCACGCGGCGATGAGCGGAGGATGACGACCTCCGTCACAGCACCGCCACCGCGCAGCCGGCGGGCGTGGGCGGCCAATCCCGATGGTTGCGCACGCCGCCATCCTGCCGCACGGCTGCGATCCGCGCCGGGTCGAGATCGGCAATAACGAGCTGCGCCGCGTCCAACTCGCCCTGCGCGATCACCCCATCCTCCGGGAAGCCGCGATCGCAGGGGCCGAACACCCCGGCATAGCCGCGGTTGAGGTCGAGCGTCGCGGACCATGGGGCTTCCCCCACCGTCGGGCAGATGGCGACGAAGCACTGGTTCTCGATCGCCCGCGCCCGCGCCGAGAGGTGCACGCGATTGAAGCCCCAGAGCGTATCGGTGCAGGAGGGCGCGAGGACGAGCCAGGCGCCCGCCTCCACCTGCGCGCGGACCAGCATGGGGAATTCGACATCGTAGCAGATGGCGATGCCGATGAGCCCCCAGGGCGTTGCAAAGACCTGCGGCTCCCTGCCTGCCGAGACCTGCCATTCCTCGGTCTCGAAGCGCGTCATCACCCGCTTTTCCTGGAAGCGCACCAGGCCTTCGGCCGAGATGAAGGGCGCGCGGTTATGCACCATGCCCGTCCCGGCATCGCGCATCGGCAAGGAGCCGCCGAGCAGCCAGAGGCCATGGCGCATCGCGGCCTGCCGCATGATCTCGAGGATCGCCTCGGCGCGCTGCACGATCGCCTCGCGCTCGGCCACCGGCTCGGCCGCCTCGGTGAAGATCGCGGCGAGTTCCATGGCGGCATATTCGGGCAGCACCAGCATCTCGGCGCCCTGGCTCGCGGCCTCGGAGAGCAGCCGGTCGAGCTTCGCCGTGAAATCATCGAGGGTCCGGTGGCGCTCCACGGCATATTGCGCGAGCGCGAGGCGCAGGGGCTTCACGGCAAAGCTGCTCCCGTCAGGCTTTTCATCCAGAAGGTGAGGCGATGCGGCGTCTCCTCGGCCGCCCCCACTTCGCGCCAAGGCATCTCGCAAGCGAGACGCGGATAGGGCGTGAAGCCGCGCTTCCGCCAGAAGGCATCGAGCGGCGCGGCTCCGGCCGGGCGGCGCGGATCATCGGCCGCGCGCTGCACGGCGCAGAAGGCGGCGTAATCGCAGGCCGAAACCACGCGGGCATGGGCTTCGCGCTCGGCGAAGAAGCGCAGGCCGGCGCCCGTGCCGCGATAGCGGGCGAGCAGGATCGATTCGCCGAAGTAAAAGACCCGCCCGACCGCGATGCCGGCCGCGATGAAGGGTGCCTGGACATTGGCGGTTTCATCCGCGAGCGGCAGGCAGGTGGAGGCGCCGACGACATCCCCGCCATCGAAGGCCAGCACCACGGCCGCGCGCGGACTTTCGGCATAGATGCGGAGATAGCTCCGCTCATAGGCTTCGTCGCCATCATAGAGATAGGGCCAGTCCCGAAAGACGGCGATGCGCAGCCGGGCGAGATCGGGGATATGCGGCAGGACGGCCGGGCCGGAGACGCTCTCGAAGCGCAGCGTCATCCGCAATCATTCCCGCGCAGCACGACGGCGACCGCGACATCCCCCGGCCCCATCTGGAAGGTCGCCTCGCAGCCGGTCACGATCACGGTCGGCGGTGGGGCATAGAAGCCATTGGCCCAGCCGTCATAGCCGCCCCAGCCGAAGCCGAAGCCGCCGCTCGGGATCACCTGCGTATTCTGGAACTGATAGGCGAGATAGGTGATGCCGCCGGCGGTGATGCTGCGGTTGGGCACGCCGAGCTGCTGGACGATGACCTGCTCCGGCTGGCCGACGAGCGCATGCATCTGCTGCGCAAGGCTTGGGCCGGTGGCGCAGCCGGCAAGGCCGAGGGGCGCGAGCAGGGCGAAGGCGGAGAGGCGAGAAAGACGTGGCATGCGTTTGCTCCTACCGGCAGGCGCCTGCCGGGTGCTAGCATGGCCGCCATGAACATCGCCATGCGCAAAGCCGGGAGCCTGACGGCCTTCTTGGAGTGGGAGGCGCGGCAGGCCGATCGGTATGAGTTCGACGGTATCGAGCCTGTCGGCATGACCGGCAGCACCGTGACGCACGCGGCCGTCCAGCGAAACCGCATCTTCTATCTGGCCGGCGGCCTGCGCGGAAAGCCCTGACAGCCCTTCGGCTCGGATCTCAAGATCCAGACCGCCTATACCTTCCGCTATCCGGACGCCCTCGTAGTCTGCACGCCGCTCGCGCCTGATGCACGCGTCGTCACCAATCCCGTCATCATGTTCGAGATTCTCAGCCCGGGCACCGCCGCGACCGACCTTATCGATAAGAACGCCGAATACCGCACCATCCCGAGCCTGCAGCGCTACGTCATCCTCGGACAGTACAAGGCCACGCCAATGAGCTTCATCCGACGCGGGGGGGGGGAGATTTGTTCCTCCGAGATCGCAAGCGGCGCAGAGGCGGTGCTTGCGCTTCCCGATATCCACCTCAGCATCCCGCTCGCCGAGCTGTATCTCGGTGTGGCGAGTAGCGACGAGCCGAAGCGCGGAGAGGGCTAACCACTAAACATAGTAGAAGTCTGATGGCTAGCGAAACCCTGCATGGCGGCTTGCCTCCAAGAGCGAGGTTCTGTCACCAAGCATAGTATCGAACCCCCGTTAAGCCGTATTCAGGTCTCCATCGCGTTTCGGCATCGGCTGACGGAGCGCTTCTCGCGCTGCTTCTTTAGCCGCGACAACCTCTACCCAAAATTCCTTCTCAACTCCACGAAGAATGCGGCTTTCGTTAACAAAACCCAGTAGTGACTTTATTAGCGGCAGGTACAAAACAGCACAACATGACAGCGTAACCTGCCTGATTGCGTGGTCAAGGCGCATCAATGAAGCTAGATGGTTCAGAGACACATCCAACTCTTGACTGGGCTCCGTTGCGAGAAAGAGAAGAGCGATCGCAACAAGGCCCATGAACACTGCCATGCCAAAATTTACTGAGTCTGACCGTTTCCACTTTTCCGCGGCTTTTTCGATATCTGAACGGCCGCGCCGGATGGTCTCCTCAGCCACTTCAACAACGCTAACGGCCTCTCTCAGCTTCCGTTCATCTATCGGCGACTGGCGAGGGCTGACGAGAAGATCGTTGTGCCACTCAAGACTATCGAGTGCCCGCTCACATGCATCTTTGAACGCAGCCACGCGAGGCGCCCGGAGGGCTGCGCCAACCGTAAGGGCGAGATTGATGCCTGCAGCGAGTTGGATAATCGACTGACAGTTATAAAACCCAAACAGGGTGACATAAGGCAACCAAGATACTCCTGACAGAAAACGCTGTATGACAAGCAAGTCCATAGCAGCGAGCGGTCAAACTTTCTGATCTGGAAGGAAGCTCGCGATGATTCCCCAAAATTGTTACACAATCTAAACGACGATTTTAGTCTGCGTTTCGTTAAGATGACGTTGATGCCGCATTTCGGGCGACGCGTGCCTATTCAGCCTCCGGCAGCCATTGCACCTGATCGATCCGGTCGGCGCCGGAGGCGATCATCGCCAGCCGATCGAAGCCGAGCGCGATGCCAGCCGCAGGCGGCATGCCATGGGCGAGAGCTGCGAGGAAATCCTCGTCCAGCGGCCAGCCTTCATCACCATACAAGGCCAGCCGCCGTGCCCGGTCCTCCTCGAAGCGCGCCCGCTGCTCGGCCGCGTCCGTCAGTTCGACGAAGGCATTCGCCAACTCCATGCCGCAGAGGAAAAGCTCGAAGCGTTCGGCGACCCGCGGATCCGCCGGATCGCGCCGGGCGAGTGCGGCCTGCGCCGCCGGCCAATGCGTCAGGAAGGTCGGGTGGGCTTGGCCGAGATGCGGCTCGATCCCGCCCAGGATGA
Source organism: Acidisoma sp. C75 (assembly GCF_054665095.1). Lineage (NCBI taxonomy): Bacteria > Pseudomonadati > Pseudomonadota > Alphaproteobacteria > Acetobacterales > Acidocellaceae > Acidisoma > Acidisoma sp. C75. The sequence goes on along the minus strand of NZ_BAAFHD010000001.1, from coordinate 87,469 downwards.
GGCGGAAGAAGAGATCCTCCCAATCCTCGCCTTCCCGCAGCCGCACCCCGGCGGAGGCCGCCAAAGCGGCCGCATCCCCCGCCGTGCCGAGCAGATCGGCGCCGAGGTGCCGGCGGAAGGCCTCCGCGAGCGTCAGGCATTCGATCTCCCCGAGATCGGTCGTGACACCCTGACTTGTCACGACCGGCGGCAGCACGGCGCGCAGAAGCTCCGTCGTTTCCGCAATCAGATCCGCCATGGTGGCACCCGGCCGATACCATTCGAGCATGGTGAACTCGGCCGCGTGGCGGTGGCTGCCCTCCCCGTTCCGCCAGACGCGGGCAAGCTGGAAGATCGGCCCTGCGCCGGCCACCAGCAGGCGCTTCATCGCGAATTCCGGGCTGGTGTGGAGGAAGAGCGGATGGCGCGCGCCATCCGGCGTGATCCGCTCGGTGCGGAAGGCGGAGAGATGCACCTCCTCCCCCGGCGCCGGCACGGCATAGGGCGTCTCGACCTCGGTATAGCCGCGAGCGGTGAAGAAGGCGCGTACGGCCGCCATCAGCCGCGCGCGGCGCTTCAGAAACGGCAGACGGGCGGCGAGGCTTTCGGGGTGCCAAGGCGGGGTGCGGGCCATGGCTCAGCCCGTTAGCATGCTCCGCCAGCGATCACGATAGGCGCGCAGTGCTTCGCTCTGCGCCAGCGGCGCGGCCCCCCCGGCGGGAGGTGGCGCGGGCGGCACGGCGAGACCCGCGAGCCACAAGACAGCCGCGGCGATGCCGCCGCGCTGGTCGCTCCCCCGCACCGGGGCCGCCGGCCGCAAGGCTTGCAACGCGCGGGCGAAGAGCGGGTTGGCGGCGAAGGGCCCGTCGATCAGGATGGCGCCACGCGCGCCGAGACGATCGAGGATGAGATCGGCCATCAGCACGCAATAGAGGGTGGCGAGCGCCGCGCGGCCCGGGGGCGCGAGCGCCTCGGAGTCGATCAGCCGGCCGGCCCGCCCCTGGAAGGGCCCGGCGAGCGCGAAGCTCGGCAAGGCGAGCGCGCCTGCGGCCAGAACCTCGGCGAGGGCTGCCTCGTCCGGCGCGATGCCGCGCGCCGCTTCCCCGGCGATCGCGGCATATTCCCGCCCGCCCATGAAGCGCGCGGTCGGCGTGGGCTCCCCCAGCGCATCGACATTGGCGAGCATGTCCGCCTCCTCGCTAAGGGCGGCGAGCGCCGCCCCCTTGGCGAGGATGATGCACCAGGTGCCGCTGGAGATGACGGCGAAATCCTCACCCTCCGCCCGCGCCACCCGGTGCGCGAGATAGGAGGCGTTGGAATCGTGAATGCCGCAGAGGATAGCGCAATCCGCCGGCAGCCCGGTCGCTTGCGCGAGGCTCGGCAGCAGCGGGCCGAGGGCCGCGCGCGCCGGGCGCAGCGGCGGGAAGAGCGCGCCCCAGCCTTGCCCGGCAACCAGGGATGAGAAGCCGGCCGCGGCCGGGTTCCAGAGGTCCGTATGGCAGCCGAGCGATGTCACCTCGCTCGCCGCCACGCCCGAAAGCCGCCAGGACCAGTATTGCGGATAGAGCAGGATGTGCCGGGTGCGCAGAAAGATCTCCGGCCGCAGCCGCTGCACGGCATGGATCTGCGCGCCGAGGTTGAGGCCCTTGGGCAAGGCGGGCGAGAGGGTTTCGGCAAAGCCCGGCCGCAAGGCGCGATAGGCGGGAAGCGCCGCATCGAAGGCAGGGTCTTCGTAATCGGGTGCCAGCAGCACCTCGCCCTCATGCCCGACCAGAACCATGGCGGCGCCATGCGCCACCGGCAGGATGGCGCGGATGCGGTGCTTCTCGGGCGCCGCGCGCAATTGCCCGATCATCCAGCCGCCGATGCCCTCCACATCCAGCATGCTGGTGAACGGCGCGTGATCAGCAGCGGCGATGGCGGGCGACGGCCGCTCGGCGGACCAGACGCACTGCCCGCCTTCCTCCATCAGCATCAGCTTGGCATTGGTCTTGCCGATATCGAGCACGGCGACGAGTGCGGCCATCATCGCTCAATCCATATGGAACATGGGTTGCAGCGGGATGACGACCGGTGCGCCATCCGCCTCGGTCTGCATGATATCGCCCATGAAGGCCCACCAGCGGCGCATGATCGCCTCCTCCGGCAATCGCGCCATCCCATGATCGGCCACGCGGCGGAGCACGGCGAAGAGCACATGCCTCTCCGCGTCCAGGAAGATCGAATAGTCGCGGACCCCCGCTTCACGCAGCACCACCACCAGCTCGGGCCAGATCGCATCGTGCCGGCGCCGGTATTCCGCCGCCTGGCCGGGGTTGAGCTGCATCCGAAAGGCGATCTGCTCCATCGGCGCTGCCCCGCTCAATGCCGCCGCCCGCGGCCGGAGTAGCCGGCGAGGCTGGAGAGCGCGACGACGACGATGAGCAGCCCGCCGGTGACGATGGCGAGCACGATGCCCGGCACGTTGAGCAGCGAAAGCCCGAAGGTGACGCAGCCGATCAGCAGCGCCGCGAGCACAACGCCGAGGATGGAGCCCTGCCCGCCATCGATCGAAATACCGCCGAGGATGACCATGGTAATAACCTCGAGTTCCCAGCCCTGCGCGATGGACGGCCGGGTGGAGCCGAGGCGCGAGGTGAGCAGCACCGAGGCGAGCCCCGCGAAGGTGCCGAGCAGCACGAAGATCCAGAACTTGTAACTCTCGACGCGAATGCCCGAAAGCCGCGCGGCGATGGGATTGGCACCGATGGCGAAGATGCGGCGGCCGATCACCGTCTTGTGCAGGAGCACCGCGAAGAGCACGGCGAGCACGGCGAACAGCACCAGTTCGAAAGAGACCGGACCCCAGACATAGCCTTGCCCGAAATAGGCGAAATCAGGCTTGTAGGATTTCAGAACGCTTTCGCCCATGATGGCATAGGCGATGCCGCGGAAGAGGCTCAGCGTGCCGATGGTGGCGACGATCGAGGGCACCCGGAAGCGCGTGACGAGCGTGCCGTTGAAAGCACCCGCGATGCAGCCCACCACGAGCCCGGTGAGGCAGACGAGCGGCGTGCCGAAACCGGCCTTCGCCACCAGCCCCATGAAGACGGAGGCAAGCGCCATGATCGAGCCGACAGAGATGTCGATCTCGCCGGCGATGATGAGCAGCGCCATCGGCAGCGCCATGATCGCGCGTTCGGTGAAGTTAAAGCTCGCATCCGAGAGCGTCCAGGGGCTGAGGAAATACCGCGAAAGCTCGGCGTTGAGCACGAAATCCGCGATCACCACGAGGCCGAGCAGCGTCTCCCATCGCAGCAGCCGTCGCCAATTGGCCGCCGCCCGCGGCATCGCTTCCGGGCGGAGCGGCGGAGAGGACGAGACGGTGCTCACGATGCTGCCTCCACACGCTCGAGAATGCGGCGGCCGTGGCTCTTGCGGTAGCTGCCGGCATTGAGGATGACGGCGACGGTGATGACGAGCCCGCTCACCGCCATCTGGAAGAAGGGCGAGATGCCGACGACGGGCAGCGCATTCTTGATGATGCCGAGGAAGAGCGCTCCGAGCACGACGCCGAGCACACCGCCGACGCCGCCGGTGATGGAGACGCCGCCGATGACGCAGGCGGCGATGACCTGCAGTTCGAAGCCCGACGCGATATCGGTGTAGGCCACCGCGAACCGCGCGACCCAGAGATAGCCGGAAAGCCCGGCAATCGCGCCCGAGAGCACGAAGGCGAGGCATTGCATGCGCCCGACATCGATGCCGGCATAGGCGGCCGCATTCGGGTTATTGCCCGCGGCATAGAGATTGCGGCCCGAGACGGCGTATTTCAGGTAGAGCCACCCGGCAACCGCGACGATGAGGCCGATCCAGCTCAAGACGCTGATGCCGAGGATGGGTGCGCGCACGAAGCCCAGGAATTGCGGAGACATCTGCCCGCTATTCACCCAGGCCCCGCCGGAGACGAGATAGACCGAGCCGCGATAGACCGAGAGCGTGCCGAGCGTCACCACGATCGAGGGGATGCGCAAGCGCCAGACGAGGAGGCCGTTGAAAAGGCCAAGAGCCGCCCCCATGGCGAGCGCGATGAGCAAGACCGGCAGGATGCCGGCCCCTGGGTGATGGGCGTTGAAGAGAGCGACCACCATGCCGGTGAGCGCTGCATTGGCGGCGACCGAGAGATCGACGCTCCGCGTCAGCAGCACGAACATCTCGCCGACCGCCAGCATGATCAGCAATGCCGTGTCATCGAACAGCGACTTGACGTTATCCGGCACCAGGAAGCGCGGAAAGGCGATGGTGACGAGCGCCAGTAGCAGGATGATGAGCAGCCCAAGCCCCGCCTCATGCGGAAGCGTCTTGACGGAGAATCTACGCATCGGTCGCGGCCTTTACGATGCCCTCGGGCGTTGCCTCCGCCCGGGAGAAGATGGCGCCGAGCCGCCCGCGCCGCATCACGAGAATGCGGTCTGCCATGCCGAGCACTTCCGGCAGTTCGGAAGAGACCATGATGATGCCGAGCCCCTGCGCCACCATCTCGCCCATCAGCCGATAGACGGCGGTCTTGGCGCCGACATCGATGCCCTTGGTCGGCTCGTCGAGGATCAGCACGCGCGGGCGCGTGGCCAGCCACTTGCCGATGACGACCTTCTGCTGATTGCCGCCCGAAAGCTCCTCAAGCCGCTGGCCGACGCCGGATGTCTTGATCTGCAACTGCTGGACATAGCTTTCCGCGAGAGACCGCTCATCCGCGCGGCGCATGAAGCCCTTGTGGGAGAGCCGCGCGAGCGAGGGAAGCGCCATATTGCTCATGATCGGAAAGCGCAGGATACCGCCCTGCACCTGGCGATCCTCCGGCACATAGGCAATGCCGGCCGCGATCGCATCTTCGGGCGTGGTGATCGCGAGGCGCTGGCCGCCAAGCGTGATGCTGCCGCGATCGGCCTGGGTGAGGCCGAAGATCGCCTGGCAGACCTCGCTCCGCCCGGCGCCGACGAGCCCATAGACGCCGAGGATCTCCCCCTTGCGCAAGCTGAAACTGATATCGGCGAACTCCTCGCCGCGGGCGAGCCCGCTCACCTCGAACAAAGTCTCCCCGATGGGCACGGCGGCTTTGGGAAAGACCTGCGAGACGGAGCGCCCGACCATCATCGCGATGAGATCATCGCGCGAGACATCGCGGATGAGACCCTGTCCGACGGCCGCGCCATCACGAAACACCGCGTAGCGATCCGCCAGATCGAAGATCTCATCGAATTTATGGCTGATGAAGAGGATGGCGCGGCCCTCCGCCTTCAGCCGGCGGACGATCGCGAACAGCTCCTCGACCTCGCGATGCGAGAGCGCGGCCGTCGGCTCATCCATGATGACGATGCGGGCTTCGTTGGAAAGCGCCCGGGCGATCTGCACCAGATGTTTCTGCGCCACCGAAAGCTGGCGCATCGGCATGCGCGGATCGATCCGCGGATCGAGTTCGGCGAGGATGGCGCGTGCCCGCTCGCGCATCTTGGCCCAATCCACCATGCCATGCTTGCGCGGCCGATCCGTGATGAAAATATTCTCGGCGACGGAAAGATCGTCGAACACCACAGCCTCCTGATGGATGGCGCTGATGCCGAGCCGCCCGGCCTGATCGGCCGAGCCGATCCGCACCGGCGTGGCGCCGAGGCGGATCTCGCCACTATCGGCGTGATGCACGCCGGTCAGGATCTTCACGAGGGTGGATTTGCCCGCGCCGTTTTCGCCGATCAGCGCCGTCACCTCGCCCGGATAAAGCGCGATCTCGCCGCGGGTCAAGGCATGCACGCCGGCAAAGGATTTGGTGATGCCGGAAAGGCTCAGTATCGGTTCGCTCATGAGAGCATGCTCAATCCGAAAGGGAGGCGCGCCGCGGCGCGCCTCCTGCGTGGCTTCGCCGCTCAGAAGATCTTGGCGAACTGTTCGACATTGGACTTGTCATAGGTGAAGGGCACCGCCATCGCACCCACACCGTCGGAGGCGAAGGCGATCTTGCCCATGCGGCCGATCGGCAGCGTGTTGCCCGGTCCCTTCATGCCGCGCACGAGATCGACCGCGACATAGAGCGTGGTATAGCCGAGGTCGATCGGGTTCCAGATCGCGAAGCTCTTCATCGAGCCCGCCATCACATGGCCCGCGCATTCGGACGGCAGGCCGAGGCCGGTGACATAGACCTGCCCGACCTTCTTCGCATCTTCGACCGCCTTGGCGGCCGCGACGATGCCGACCGAGGTGGGTGCGACGATCGCCTTGAGGTTCGGATATTTTTGCAGAAGCGCCGTCGCCTGGCGGTAGCTGTCATCCGCGAGATCGTTGCCATAGACGGTGGCGACGAGATCGAGCCCCGGATACTGCGCGAGATGCTGCTTCATCACCGCAATCCAGGCATTCTGGTTGGTGGAAGTGGGGGTTGCCGAGAGGATCGCGATCTGCCCCTTGCCGCCCGGCACTGCAGCCGCGGCGAGCTTGTCCAGCGCCTCGCCGATCAGCGCATCGGAGGATGGCGCCACATGCACGATGCGCCCGGCCGGGCTCACCGCGGAATCGTAGGAGATCACCTTGATGCCGCGCTGCATCGCGCGCTTGCAGATCGGCACCAGCGCATCCGGGTCATTGGCGGAAATCGCGATGGCATCGACATGCTGATCGATCAAGGATTGGATGACCTCGATCTGGCCATCGGCGGTCGTCGTCGTCGGGCCGGTGAAGATCACCTTCACGCCACCGATCTGCTTGGCGGCCTCTTCGGCGCCCTTATCGACCGCGACAAAAAAGCCGTTGCCGAGGGACTTGGCGACGAGCCCGACGCGGATTTCCGCCGCGGCGCGCGCTGGCAGCGCGAGGCCCGCAGGCACTGCGGCGGCACCGAGGGCGGCTGCCTTGATGAAACTTCTACGATCCATTTTTTCCTCCAGTTTTTTTGATGTGCCTGTTTTAAGATCGCCGCCCGCGGCGCAGCCCTTACGCCACCTGCAACGCCCCGCGCCCAGCCTGATCCGTGGATGAATCCGGCTCCACCACCACCGTCTCGATGCCAGCGGCCCGCAACACCTCGAGTTCCTCAGGAGACGCGCCGCTATCGGTGATCACGCAAGAAATCCGGGCGAGCGGCGCGACCACCATGGATGAGCGCTGCCGCAGCTTGCGGCTGTCGGCGAGGATGACGAGCTTCTCGGCCGATTCAAGCAGCATCATCTGCGCTTGCACGATGAGCGGATCGGTCTCCATCATGCCGAAACTATTGAGCCCATAGCAGCCGGAGAAGAGAATCCGCCCGCAGAAATGGCGCGTCGCATCCTGGCCGAAGGGGCTCAGCACGATGTTCTGCTGCGGATAGATGGTGCCGCCCGGAATGGTGATGCGGTGGCGGTTGCCGGGGCTGAGTTCGGCGGCGAGCGGAAAGGAGTTGGTGAGGATATCGAGCCGCCGATCGCCCAGGAACTCCACCATGCGATAGGTGGTGGTGCCGCCATTGACGACGATGCTATCGCCATCTTCGAGCATGCCGACTGCGGCGCGCGCGATCGCCCGTTTTTCGGCAAAGGCGACACGCTCTTCCGCCGCGAAATGCGCGGCACCGAGATGCGCCTGATGGCGGGGGCGCAGCGCCTCCGCCCCGCCGCGCACACGCCGCACCTCGCCCCGATCGGCCATGGCCGCGATATCCCGCCGGATCGTCGCCTCCGAAGCCGAGAGAAGCTCGACCAGATCGGAGACGGAGACGACCGAACGATCTTCCACCAGCTTGCGGATGAGGCGATGACGCTCGCGTTCGAGCACGGAAGTTTCCCCTGCGTTTGATCCGAAGAAAGCGTCAGAACCACTCAGCCGTCAAGCAAATTCTCGCATGATTTGCGCGAAGTTTGTCGGAAATGGTTGCTTCTGCGCGGAAGCCGGACTAGAAGCAGGGCGAGCCTCGGCCATATCGACCGCCAAGACCGGGGAACGAACGGCGCTTGCGGGAGGATTTAGGATGGACGCGCTCGACCCCATGACATTGCTCGAAAACCGCTGGGATGATGCGGCCGCAGCATCGCTCAGCCCCGAGGATCTGCTCGTCTATCGCTCGAACCTGCTCGGCTCGGACAAGCGGATTACCAATTACGGCGGCGGCAACACCTCCTCCAAGCTCGACGCCCGCGATCCACTCACCGGCGAGACGGTGAAGGTGCTCTGGGTCAAGGGATCGGGCGGGGATATCGGCAGCATCAAGCGCGATGGCTTCGCGACGCTCTATATGGAGAAGCTGCACGCGCTGCGCGGCATCTACAAAAGTCCCGCGCAGGAAGACGAGATGGTTGCGCTCTACAACCATTGCACCTTCAACCTCAACCCGCGCGCGACCTCGATCGACACCGCGCTGCACGGCTTCATCGATCATCCGCATGTCGATCATGTGCACCCCGATGCGATCATCGCCATCGCTGCTTCTACGGACAGCCGGGCGCTGACACGCAAGATCTTCGGCGACGAGATCGGCTGGGTGCCCTGGCGCCGTCCCGGCTTCGAACTCGGTCTCTGGCTCAAGAAGTTCGCCGATGAGAACCCCAAGGCCAAGGGCCTGGTGCTGGAAGCGCATGGGCTCTTCACCTGGGGCGAGACCCAGAAGGAGTGCTATGAGACGACGATCGGCGTCATCAACAAGGCGATCAGCTTTCTTGCCGAGCAGAGCCGCGGCCGGGTGATCTTCGGCGGCGAGCGGATCGCCCCCGCCGCACCGGAGCAGCGGCGTGCCGCCGCCGCCGCGCTGATGCCGGTGATCCGCGGCCTCATCAGCAAGGATGGACCGCTCAAGCTCGGCCATTTCGACGACAGCGCCGAGATTCTGGAATTCGTCGGCAGCCACGCGCTTGGCGAATTGGCGCCGCTCGGCACCTCCTGCCCTGACCATTTCCTCCGCACCAAGATCGCGCCGCTGGTGCTCGATTTCGATCCCGCGCGGCAGACGGTGGCCGATCTGCTGCCTACCCTGCCGGCAGCTTTGGCCGATTACCGCGCGCGCTATACCGCCTATTACGAGCGCTGCCGCCGGCCGGACAGCCCGAAGATGCGCGACCCCAATGCCGTCGTCTATCTCATCCCCGGCATCGGCATGCTGACCTTCGCGCTCGACAAGGCAACCGCGCGCATCGCCGCGGAGTTCTACCGCAACGCCATCAACGTCATGCGTGGCGCCACGACCATCTCGACCTATCGCGGCCTGCCGGAACAAGAGGCGTTCGATATCGAATACTGGCTGCTGGAAGAGGCGAAGCTGCAGCGGATGCCCAAACCCCGCCAGCTTGCCGGCAAGATCGCCTTCATCACCGGTGGCGCCGGCGGCATCGGCATGGCAACCGCGCGGCGGCTGATGCAGGATGGCGCCTGCGTCATGCTCTGCGATATCGACGAGGCGGCGCTGGAAGCCTCGCGCGCCGCACTCGCCGCCCTCCATGGCGCCGACACTGTCGGCACGATCTGGGCCGATGTGACGAAGGAAGAGGCGATTGCGGCCGCCTATGCGGAGACGGCGGCGCGCTTCGGCGGTCTCGATATTTGCGTCTGCAATGCCGGCATCGCCTCGGCCGCGCCGATCGAGGAGACGACGCTCGCGCTCTGGCAGAAGAATATCGATATTCTCGCCACCGGCTATTTCCTCACCGCACGCGGCGCCTTCCGGCTGATGAAGGATCAGGGCATCGGCGGCTCCATCGTCATGGTCGCCAGCAAGAATGCGCTCGTCGCCTCGCCCGGCGCCGCCGCCTATTGCACCGCCAAGGCATCGGAGCTGCATCTCTCCCGCTGCATCGCACTCGAAGGCGCGCCGCTCGGCATCCGCTCGAACGTCGTCAACCCCGATGCCGTCCTGCGCGGCAGCCGCATCTGGCAGGGCGAGTGGGGCGAGCAGCGTGCCGCCTCCTACCAGAAATCCTCGCTCGAAGAACTCGATGAAGTCTATCGTCAGCGCTCGCTCCTCAAGCGCAGCGTCTATCCCGAAGATATCGCCGAGGGCATTGCCTTCTTTGCCTCCGACATTTCCGCCAAATCCACCGGCAACATCATCAATGTCGATGCCGGCAACGCCAACGCCTTCACGCGGTGAGCAGCATGGATCAGATCAGCACCCCGGCGATGGACCAAAATTTCATCGCCGAGCAGAATGCGGCCGGTGAAGCAGCGCTTCGGGATGAGTATGACGCGCTGGGCGCGAGCCTCGCGCGGCGCGGGATCGATATCGCGCAGATCACGCAGGCGGTAGCCGGCTTCGCTGTCGCCGCGCCGTCCTGGGCCGTCGGCTCCGGCGGCACGCGCTTCGCGCGCTTTCCGATGCCGGGCGAACCGCGCCATATCTTCGACAAGCTTGAGGATTGCGCGGTCATCAACCGCCTCGCCGGTGCCACGCCGACTGTCTCGCTTCACTTTCCGTGGGATGAGGTGGAGGACATGACCGCTCTGAAAGAGGCCGGCGAAAGTCTGGGCCTCGGCTTCGATGCCGTCAATTCCAACACCTTTCAGGACCACCCGGGGAATGCGCGGCATCCCCTCTCCTACAAATTCGGCAGCCTCTCGCATACCGATGCGGCGGTGCGGGCCCAGGCGGTTGCGCACAATATCCGCTGCGCCGAACTCGGCGCCCGGCTCGGCGCGCCGGCACTGACGATCTGGATCGGTGATGGCTCGAACTTCCCCGGCCAGCAGCATTTCGTGCGCTCGTTCGAGCGGTATATCGCCGCGGTGCAGGAGATTTATGCGGCCACGCCTGCCGGGTTCCGCCTCTTCCTCGAACACAAGATCCATGAGCCGGCCTTCTACTCGACCGTGATCCAGGACTGGGGATCCTCCCTGCTCGCGGCGCAGGCGGTGGGGGAGCGCTGCCTTTGCCTCGTCGATCTCGGCCATCACGCGCCTAACGTAAATATTGAGATGATCGTGGCGCGCCTCATCCATGCGCGAAAGCTCGCAGGCTTTCACTTCAACGATTCGAAATATGGCGATGACGATCTCGACGCCGGCGCGATCGAGCCCTATCGCCTGTTCCTCGTCTTCAACGAGCTTGTCGATGCCGCCCATCGCGGCGCGCCGGGTTTCGCGCCCTCCTATATGCTCGATCAATCCCACAACGTGACGGACCCGATCGAGAGCCTCATGACGAGCGCGATCGAGGTGCAGCGGGCCTATGCTCAGGCGCTGCTGGTGGATCGCGCGGCGCTGGAGGGCTTCCAGGAGACGAATGATCCGCTGATGGCGAGCCAGACGCTGAAACGCGCCTTCACGACCGATGTGGCGCCCATTCTCGCCATGGCGCGGCTGGGCAAGGGTGCCGCGATCGATCCGCTGGCTGCCTATCGCGCCAGCGGCTATCGCGCCGCCGTCGCGCGCATCCGCCCGGCCAAGAGCGGCGGCTCGGGCGGCATCGTCTAATTCGTCACCGCAGGCAGGCGGGGCAGCGGCCGCCTTTTGCCGCGAGGCCCGCTTGCCGGCGGGCCGTTCCCGGGCTCATACTGGCCATTATCCGGGGCCGCGCGCCTCGCCAAAGGGAGACGGAACCCCATGAAACTGTTGCGTTTTGGCCCGCCGGGCGCGGAAAAGCCCGGCCTTCTCGATGCCGCCGGCGCGATCCGCGACCTCTCAGGCCATATCGCCGATCTCACCCCCGAGCAGCTTTCGCCCGCGAACCTCGCCAAGCTCGCGGCGATCGAGCCGGCAAGCCTGCCGCTCGTGCAGGGCTCCCCCCGCTATGGCGTGCCGGTGGCGGGTGTGGGGAAATTCATCGCGATCGGCCTCAATTACGCCGACCATGCGGCGGAATCGAACATGCCGATCCCGAAGGAGCCGATCGTCTTCACCAAGGCCATCACCTCCCTCTGCGGCCCGAACGATACCGTCGTCATCCCCAAGGGCTCGAAGAAGAGCGATTGGGAGGTAGAACTCGGCATCGTCATCGGCAGCAAGACTCAGTATGTCAACGAGACCCAGGCGATCGAGAATGTCGCTGGCTATTGCGTCATCAATGATGTCTCCGAGCGCGAATGGCAGATCGAGCGCGGCGGCTCCTGGGACAAGGGCAAGGGCTGCGACACTTTCGGCCCCACCGGCCCCTGGCTCGTCACCAAGGATGAGGTGGGAGACGTGCAGGCACTCGGCATGTGGCTCGACGTCAACGGAAAGCGCATGCAGACGGGCAATACCCGCACCATGATCTTCGGCGTCGCCAAGCTCGTGAGCTATGTGAGCCATTTCATGACGTTGATGCCGGGCGATATCATCACCACCGGCACGCCGCCCGGCGTCGGCATGGGGATGAAGCCCGAGCCCGTCTTCCTCAAGCCCGGTGATGTCATGACGCTCGGCATCGAGAAGCTTGGCGAGCAGCGGCAGGATGTCGTTGCCTGGTCCTGAAGGCGGGGTGATCGGATGACCGTGGCACTCGCCATTCCCTGCTTCATCGATGCCTTCTTCCCCGAAGTCGGCATTGCGACGCTGGAACTTCTGGAGCGGCTGGGTGAGACGGTCATCTATCCCGAGGGGCAGACCTGCTGCGGCCAGCCGATGGCGAATAACGGCTGCCAGGCCGCGGCACGCGGGGCGGAGGCGCATTTCGTGAACCTCTTCGCGGGCTTTGATCGCGTCGTCATGCCCTCCGGCAGTTGCGTCCACCACATTCGCCAGCATCTCGATGCGGTGGAGCAGACGCCCAAGGTTCGGCACGTGCGTCAGAATACCTTCGAACTTGTCGAATACCTGCACGACGTGCTGAAGGTGGAGGCTTTCCCCTGGGCCGAGTTTCCCCACAAGGTGGGCTTGCACAATAGCTGCGGCACGCTCCGCGCTCTGCGAAGCGCCAGCATGAGCGAACTCGGCGAGCCCTTTTTCTCCAAGCCGCGCCATCTGCTCTCGAAAGTCCGCGGCATCTCATTCGTCGAGCCGGCGCGGCCGGACGAATGCTGCGGCTTCGGCGGCACCTATTCGGTGGCGGAAGATGCGGTCTCCGCCCGCATGGGGCTCGATAAAGTGCGCGATCATCAGCAGGCGGGGGCGGAGTATATCGTCTCGGCCGATACCTCCTGCCTCATGCATCAGCAGGGGGCTGCCCGCCGCGCCGGCATCGGGCTGCGCTTCATCCATATCGCGCAGATCCTCAACGGAGCGGCGGCATGAGTGCCGCCCCCAAGACGCCGGTTGACCACGCAGGCGCGGGCGCCGCTTTCGTCGCCGATGCCGCGCATCTCGCCTTTCATGACCGCAGGCTCTGGGAACTCCGCCAGAAGCGCGACGGGCAGGTGCAGATCATCCCCGAATGGCAGGAGCTGCGCGCCCTCGCCTCCGCCATCAAGGAGCATACGCTCAGCCGCCTGGCCGATTACCTCGAGCAGTTCGAAGCGCAGGCGGTCTCACGGGGCGTGCATGTGCATTGGGCGCGGGATGCGGCGGAGCATAATGCCATCGTGCTTCGCATCATGCGGGCGCATCAGGCAAAGACGCTCGCCAAGTCTAAATCCATGCTCACCGAAGAATGCGAGATGGTGCCCTTCCTCGAAAAGCACGGCATGCGGATCACCGAGACCGACCTTGGCGAGCGTATCCAGCAGCTCGATGAGGAGCCGCCGAGCCATATCGTCGTCCCCTCCGTGCACAAGCTGCGGGAAGATGTCGCGCGCGTCTTCGCCCGCACCATCGGCGGCGATCCGGACAATGTCGATCCGCATGCGCTGGCCGAACGCGCGCGGGTGACGACCCGCCCGCTGATGCTGGATGCCGATATCGGCATGACGGGCGCGAATTTCCTGGTGGCTGAAACCGGCGCCGTCGTTGTCTGCACCAATGAGGGCAATGCCGATCTCTCGGCCAATCTGCCGAAGGTGCATATCGTCTCGGCGGGTATCGAAAAGCTCATCCCGCGCCAGGCCGATCTCGGCATTTTCATCCGGCTGCTGTCGCGCAGCGCGCTCGGCTCACCCATCACGCAATATACCTCGCATTTCCGCGGGCCGCGCCAGGGTGGGGAGATGCACATCATCCTCGTCGATAACGGCCGCGGCCAACGCTTAGGCGAAGAGGATTTCTGGCCAAGCCTCAAATGCATTCGCTGCGGGGCCTGCATGAATACTTGCCCGGTCTATCGCCGCTCCGGTGGCTTGAGCTACGGCGCCGTCTATTCCGGGCCGATCGGCGCCATCATCAACCCGTCCTACGATCCGGTGCGCTATTCCACCCTGCCCTTCGCCTCGACGCTCAATGGCAGTTGCACCAATGTTTGCCCGGTCAAGATTAACATCCACGACCAGCTCTATAAGTGGCGCCGGCTGATCGCCGAGCGTGGGCTGATCCCACGCAAGAAGGCGCTCTCGCTCAGCATCGCAGGCGTTGTTCTGGCATCGCCGAGGCTCTACCGGCTGGCGACCGCCTCGGCCCGGCTCGCTATCCGTATCCTGCCACGCCCGCTGCTCTACAGCCGCTTCAACGCCTGGGGGCGGGATCGCGAGGTGCCGGCGCTGCCGCGGGAAAGCTTCGCCGCCTGGGCCAAGCGCCATGGCAAGACGACCCGATGAGCGCGCGAGACGACATCCTCGCCGATCTGCGGGCAAGGGCTCCGGCGGGCGACTATCCCTTGCCGGAACTGCCGCACTTCCCCGGCATCGGCGGCGATCTTCTCGACGCCTTCAAGCTGAGCCTCGCCGCCATGGGCGGGCAATGGCTGGAGCCGGCCGCGGGCGATGACTTGGCAAGTCTTATCCGCAGCCGCGCCAGCGCGGGCGCGCTTATCCGATCCTCGACCGACGAACTGCCCGGCTTCGAGCGCACGGATGCGGTCTCAAACCCGGGGGCCTTGGAAGACGTCGATACCGCCGTCGTCCGCGCCCGCTTCGGGGTCGCGGAAACCGGCTCCGTCTTCCTGAGCGACCGCGAACTCGGGATCAACACCATCGCCTATCTGGCGCAGCATCTCATCGTGCTGCTCGACCCGGCAGCGATCCTGCCGGGTATCGCGGAGGCTTATCTCCGGGATGATTTCGCCTCCGCCAATTACGTCTCGCTGATGACGGGCCCCTCGGCCACCGCCGATATCGAGGGCGTGCTCATCCGCGGCGCGCAGGGCGTGCGCAGCCTCACCGTCATCTTCGTGAAGCCGCCGCCTGCTTTCGGCTGAGGAAGCGGCAGCAGCGTCGATGTTCAGACGAGCACGCCGCCGCCGTCCACAACGAAGCTCTGCCCTGTCGCGAAGCCCTGCTTCATGAGGAAGAGGTATGTTTCGGCGACTTCGTCTGTTTCGCCGACGCGCCCGACCGGCAGCCGCCCGCCCGCCGCAGCATACATCGCAGCGCGATCCGCTTCCGGCAGGTTTCGCCACAGCGGCGAGCGCACGAAGCCGGGGGTTACGAGATTGACCCGGATCGGCGCCAGTTCCACCGCGAGCGCCCTGGTCAGACCCTCCATCGCCGTGCAGATGCTCGCGCCTAAGGCCCAACCCGGCTGCGGCCGCGCGCCGGCCGTCCCCGATGAGAAGACGATCGAGCCACCGGCGCGGATCAGCGGCGCGGCGTATTTCGCGGCCGTCAGCGCGCCCCAAAAGCGCGTTTCGAAAAACTGCCGGGCTTCGACGAGGGATAACTCCGCAAGCTTGCCGAGTTGCAGGCTCTCGCCCGCCGTATAGGCCAGATGATCGAAAGGCCCGATGCGCTCGAACAGGTGCTGCACCGTCGCCTCATCCCGCAGATCGGCGGCATGGCCTTCTGCGCCGGCGGGAAGACCGGCCACTGCGGTCGCGACGCGCCCCTCATCACGGGAGACGACCACCGCTGTCGCACCCTCACGCATCGCGCCTTCCGCCACCGAATATCCGATCCCCGAGGCGCCCCCCAGGACCACCACGCGTTTTCCGTTCAATGTCATTGTCTTGCTCCTTCAGCGAAAGCCGCCGCTATCGGGATGATGCCGCTGGACAGCGCATGACACTAGCGCATCATTGTCAGCCATAAGATGACGGATGGTCACGCATGGCGTTTGACGCACGGCTCCTGAGCGGTATCGGAATCCTGGTCGCGGTCGTCGAGACCGGCAGCTTCGCCCGCGCCGCCGAGACGCTCGGCTTGACGGCCTCGGGCGTCAGCCGGGCCGTCGCCCGGCTCGAAGCACGGCTCGGCGTCCGGCTCTTCGACCGCAATGCGCGGGCGACGAGCCTGACTGAGGCTGGTGAGCGACTTTTCGCCGAGGTCTCACCACTGCTGGCCGCCATGGCAGAGGCGGCGGAGGCGGCGCGGGGCGCGGCCGGCAAGGTCGAGGGCCGGCTCCGCCTGAATTGTGACCCGTGGTTCGCCTCCATCATCCTGGTGCCGCGCCTGCAGGCCTTCCTGGATGCCCATCCCCTGCTGACGCTCGACCTCGTGGTGCGGGAGCGTTTGGGCGATCTCGTCTCGGAGGGCTTTGACGCGGCCGTGCGTTTTGGCGAGCCGGAGCCGTCCGGCCTCGTCACCCGCAAGCTGTTGGAGACGCGCATCATCACCTGCGCCTCACCGGCCTATATCGCCCGCCACGGCCGGCCCGCGCACCCGCACGAACTCAGCGGGAACCACCACGAGTGCCTGCTCTTTCGCGATCCCGTAACCGGTCGCCCCTTCGATTGGGAGTTCCATCGCGGCGGCGAAGTCATAGCGGTGAAGGTGCAGGGCCGTATGGTGACCAATGAAGCCGCGACAGCGGTTGCGGCTTGTGTCGCCGGTCTCGGCATCGCGCAGCCGATGGCCCTCGGCATGGACGCATTGCTGCGGGACGGCCGCCTGATCGAGCTGTTTCCCGAATGGAACGGCGAGGTCTTTCCGCTCCAGGTCTATCATCCATCGCGGCATCTGCCGCCGGCGAAAGTGCGCGCCTTCCTGCGTTTCGTGAACGAGATTACGCGCTAAGCATAAAAAACCGGCTGGGAGTTGCCCCCCGCCGGTCTTTCACGCAGCCAGGCCAAAGAAGGCTTACGCGCTCTTCGCCATGATCTCGTCGGCGACGTTACGCGGCACCGGATCGTAGTGGTGGAACTGCATGGTGAAGGAAGCGCGCCCCTTCGTCATGCTGCGCAGATGCGAGATATAGCCGAACATCTCCTTCAGCGGCACATGCGCGCGGACGATGACGGTGGAGCCCGAGCTTTCCTGGTTCTGGATCATGCCGCGGCGGCGGTTGAGATCGCCCACCACATCGCCCACGTGATCGTTCGGCGTGGTGACTTCGACATCCATGATCGGCTCGAGGATGATCGGGCCGGCCTTCTTCATGCCTTCGCGGAAGCAGGCCTTGGCGGCGATTTCGAAGGCGAGCGCCGAGGAGTCGACATCATGGTACTTGCCGTCCACCAGCGTGTATTTGAAATCGACCGTCGGGAAGCCGGCGAGCACGCCGGTTTCGGCCTGCACCTTGATGCCCTTTTCGACCGCCGGGATATATTCCTTCGGCACGGTGCCGCCGACGACCTTGTTCTCGAATTCGATGCCCTCGTTCCGCTCCTGCGGGGTGAAGATGATCTTCACTTCCGCGAACTGGCCGGAGCCGCCCGACTGCTTCTTATGCGTATAGGTCTCGGTATGCTCACGCGAGATCGTCTCGCGATAGGCCACCTGCGGCGCGCCGATATTGGCGTCCACCCCATATTCGCGGCGGAGACGGTCGATGATGATCTCGAGGTGCAGCTCGCCCATGCCGGAGAGGATGGTCTGGCCGGTCTCCTGATCGGTCTTGAGGCGGAGCGACGGATCTTCCGAGGCCAGCTTCTGGAGGCCGATCGTCATCTTCTCGATGCCCTCCTTGGTCTTGGGCTCGACCGAGATGTCGATCACCGGGATCGGGAAGGCCATACGCTCCAGCACCACCTGGTCTTCCTGCGCGGCCAGCGTATCGCCGGTGCCGGTGTCCTTGAGGCCAACGAAGGCCGCGATATCACCCGCCTGCACTTCCTTGATCTCGACGCGCTTATCGGCGTGCATCTGGAACATGCGGCCGATGCGCTCCTTATGGCCCTTCGTCGTGTTCATCACCGTGTCGCCCGATTTCAGGGTGCCGGAATAGACGCGCACAAAGGTCAGCGTGCCGTATTTGTCGTTGATGATCTTGAAGGCGAGGCCGGCGAAGGGCGCCGCCGGGTCGATCTTGATCACGCGGCGGGCGGCGACGTTCTCAGGCGTGTCTTCCTCGCCCTCTTCACCGGCGACGCGGATGCCTTCGACGTCATCAGGCGCCGGCAGATAGTCGAGCACGGCATCGAGCAGCGGCTGCACGCCCTTGTTCTTGAAGGCAGTGCCGCAGAGGACGGGGCGGAAAGCACCCGAGATCGCGCCCTGCTTGATGCAGCGCTTCAGCGTCTCGACCGAGACCTCGCCCTTCTCGAAATATTCTTCCATCGCGGTGGTATCGACGGAGAGCGCGGTATCGAGCAGCAGTTCGCGGTATTCGGCGGCCTTGTCGGCCAGATCGTCCGGGATCGGAGCGTCATGGAACTTCGCGCCCAGCTCGCCACCTTCCCAGATGATCGCCTTCATCTCGACGAGATCGACGACGCCGATGAAGTTTTCCTCGATGCCGATCGGCAGCTGCAGCGGCAGCGCCACGATGTCGAGCTTTTCCTTCAGCGTGTCGAAGGCGCGATAGAAATCGGCGCCGGTGCGGTCGAGCTTATTGATGAAGATGATGCGCGGCACGTTGTAGCGATCGGCCAGGCGCCAGTTGGTCTCGGACTGGGGCTGCACGCCCGCCACGCCCTCGATGATGAAGACCGCGCCATCGAGCACGCGCAAGGAGCGGTTCACCTCGATGTTGAAATCGATATGGCCCGGCGTGTCGATGATATTGATGCGGTGGCCCTTCCACTCGCAGGTGACGGCGGCCGAGGTGATGGTGATGCCGCGCTCGCGTTCCTGCTCCATATAGTCGGTCGTGGTGTTGCCGTCATGCACCTCGCCGATCTTATGGGAGACGCCGGTGTAGTAGAGGATACGCTCGGTGGTCGTGGTCTTGCCGGCATCAATATGGGCCGTGATGCCGATATTACGGATCAGGCCAAGCGGCGAGGTGCTGGTCACGAATTGCCTCCATGCAGAAAAAGCGCGGCAGGGATGGCCCCGCGCGCTCGGTCACGTCCCAGCCCATTGCCGGTGATTTCGTGCGCGTCTTTTGCTCCAAGGCCGGCCGAAGTGCAAGCCAAACCGCGTTGCGGCTGGCGAAAGGCAGCTTGGCCGTTAAGATGCGGGCTGGTCATAGCGAAGGGTGCGGCATGGAACAAGGCTTGAGCGTGGCGGCCGCGGTGAGCGAGGCGCGGCAGTGGGACAGGCTGATGCAGCTCGCGAAGATTGGGGCGATTCCGGGCGAGGGCGTCAATCGCCAGGCGCTGACGGCGCTGGACCGTGAGGCCCGGCGCCTGGTCATCGGCTGGGCCGAGGAGGCGGGTGCCGCGGTCTCGGTCGATCCAGCGGCCAATCTCTGGTTCCGCCTGCCCGGGCAGGCGCCGGAGGCCGCGCCCGTGATCACCGGCAGTCACATGGATAGCCAGCCGGCCGGTGGGCGTTTCGACGGCGCCTATGGCGTTCTCGCCGGGATCGAAGTGCTCGCGGCACTGAAGGCGAGCGGGCAGGCGCTGCGCCGGCCGCTTGAGGTCGTTGCCTGGACGAATGAGGAAGGCAGCCGCTTCGCGCCCGGCTGCACCGGCAGCATGGCCTGGGCGGGGGCCGCCACGCTCGCAGATTTCGCCGCCATCACCGATGCCGAGGGGATCACCTATGGCGCGGCGCTGGCCGAGCATCTCGCGGCCGAGGCCGATCTGCCGCGCCGGCCGCTTGGCGGGCCAGCGCATGCCTATATAGAGGCGCATATCGAACAAGGGCCGCGGCTGGAAGCGGAAGGGCGGGAGATCGGCATCGTCACCGGCATCCAGGGTAGCCGCTGGTTCACGGTCACGATCACCGGCGCCTCCGCCCATGCCGGCACCACGCCGCTTTCGCTGCGGCGCGACGCCTTGCAGGCAGCGCTCCGTGCCATCCAGGCGCTGAACGCGCTGATGGCCGATCCCGCCGATGTGCTGCGCTTCACCGTCGGCCGCTTCGATGTGGCGCCCGGCTCCTCCAACAGCGTCGCCGGCGAGGTGCGCTTCACGATCGATCTGCGGCACCCGGACGGTGCCTTCCTGGCCGCCAAGGCCTCCGCCATCGCCGAAACGGTGCAGCGGGCGGCGCTGCCCTGCGCCGCCACGCTCTCGCAGAGCTTCGCGGCCGAGCCGCTGCGCTTCGATGCGGAGATCACGCAGAGGATCGAGGAGGCCGCCGCCGCCCTCGGCCACAGCGCGCTGCACCTCGCCTCCGGCGCCTTTCACGATGCCCAGCTGGTGGCCCGGCGGGTGCCGAGTGGCATGATCTTCGTGCCCAGCCGGAACGGTGTCAGTCATCACCCGTCCGAGTTCACATCCGCGTCACAACTCGCAACCGGAACGCGAGTGTTGGCCGCGGCGCTGGTCGCCTGCGCAAAATAACCACAATGTAAGTTTTGCACAGTATTGTCGTTAAGGTTGCTTCTGGTTCCAGCTTTCGCCGGGAAAGCACGCTTTTTCGCGGCAGTGCCCTATTTGATCCTACCCCCCTGCCGCAGAAATCGGTATAGGGGGCCGGATCACGGGCCTTTGTAAGCGAAGTCGCGTGAGATTGGGCCATCATGCGGTGGCATATGCTCATCCGCGCGTAGCTTCGGGCAGCAGCCAGCCTTATGCTTCGATTGGCTTGGCCGGACCTGGGAAGGTGTGAAAGACATGGACTCGACGGACCCGAACGCCTCCGAGGGCACCGGCCGGATCGACGAAGCCTCCCTGAGCCAGGAGCAAGGCCTGCATTCCTGGCTCGTGGGCGCCCTGGCGATCGCGCGCTACCATGGTGTCGATCTCGATCCCTCCACCTTCCGGCTGGACCCTTCCACGCCCGTTCCCTCCCCGGCCGTGCTTGTCGAGTGGCTGCGCGAGCAGGGCATGTGGGCGAAAGCGGTGCGCATCCGCTGGCAGCAGCTCATGCGCATGGATTCGACCGGCCCGGTACTGCTGCTGATGAATGACGGCGGCGCCGTGCTGATGGTGGATAACGACCCGGTCCATAACCTCATCCACGTCAAGGAGCCGACCATTTCCGGCGGCGGCATGACGGTGCAGGTGGACGAATTGCGGCTGTCCCAGGTCTGGGGCGGCGAGGTGGTGCTGATCCGCCCGCAGCGTGGCGAGGAGGAGGAGGAGACGCAGCTTTCCTTCGGCTTCCTGGCGCGGCTGGTGCTGAAGGAGCGCAGCCTGCTCCGCTCCGTCGCCTTCGCCTCCCTCATCATCACCGTGCTCAGCATCGTGCCGATCCTCGTCGTCTTCTCGGCCGTCCAGAGGGTGGTGGAATACGGCAGCGTCAGCACCCTCATTCTCATCAGCATCATCCTGGCAATCGCGATCATTCTCGAGGCGATTCTCGAGCATGCCCGCGGCAACCTGCTGCAGGTGGTCTCCACCCGGGTCGATGCGAAGCTCCAGCTCTTCGTCTTCCGCCGGCTGCTCTCCCTGCCGCTCGACTATTTCGAGCGGACGCAGATGGGCATCGTCGGCCAGGCGATCGGCAAGACCTACCAGCTGCGCGAATTCCTCACCGGGCGCATGCTCAGCACCTTCATCGACGCGACGATGCTGCTGATCATGCTGCCGATCATGTTCTATATGTCGGCCATCCTCTCCTGGACCGTCCTCGGGGCGGCGGCGCTGATGGTGCTCATCATCGCCTGCTTCCTGCCCGCGATGCGGGTGCTGCAAAGCAAGGTGGTCGGCGCCGAATCCCGCAAATTCTCGGTCCTCATCGAGAGCCTGCACGGCATCAAGACGGTGAAGGCGCTGACGCTGGAGCCCGAGCGCTACCGGCAATGGGATGAATACGTCGCCCAGGCCGGCGATCTTCGCCTGCAGGCCGGGCGCCTCGCGCTCTGGCCGCAGACGCTGACCCTGCCGCTGCAGCGCTATTGCCAATACGGCGTCATGATCCTCGGCGCGGCGCTTGCTCTGATGAGCCGGAACCAGGCCGAAATCGGCTCGCTGATGGCCTTCTCGCTCATTTCCATGCGCGTCGCCTCGCCGCTCATCGGCTTCGCCAAGCTCATCCAGGATTTCGAGGAAGTACGCGCGACGCTCGGCGAGGCGCAGGCGGTGCTGAACAACCCGCCGGAAATCCGCGGCGTCGATCGCGGGCTGCGGCCGGCCTTCGCCGGGGCGCTCGAATTCGACGGCGTTTCCTTCACCTATCAGGGTTCGCAGCGGCCAGCGCTGAACGACATTTCCTTCGCCGTGCCGCCCGGCACCATGCTCGGCCTCGTCGGGCGCAGCGGCTCGGGGAAATCGACCGTGACCCGCCTGCTGCAGGGCATCAGCCGCGATTATTCCGGCTTCCTCAAGATCGACGGGGTGGAACTGCGCTCCATCAACCTGCGCCATCTGCGCCGCAACTTCGGCGTGGTGCTGCAGGAGAACTTCCTCTTCCGCGGCTCCATCCGCGACAATATCATCGCTGGCCGCGCCGGGCTCACGATGGAGGATGTGGTGCGGGCCGCGCGGCTCGCCGGCGCCGAGGAATTCATCGAGCGCATGCCGCAGGGCTACGACACCTTCATCGAGGAAGGTTCGCCCAACCTTTCGGGCGGCCAGCGCCAGCGCATCGCCATCGCCCGCGCCCTCATCGTCGATCCGCGCCTGATGATCCTGGACGAGGCGACCTCTGCCCTCGATCCCGAGAGCGAGGCGCTGGTCAATGCCAATCTCCGCCGCATCGGCGCCGGGCGCACGATGGTGATCGTCTCGCACCGTCTCGCCTCCCTGGTCGATTGCGATGCGATTCTCGTGCTCGATCGCGGCAAGGTTCTCGATCTCGGAACCCATGCCGAACTCGTCGAACGCTGCTCGGTCTACCGTCTGCTGTGGCTCCAGCAGAACCGCCACATGACGGACAATCAAGGAAATACGCGCCATGGCTCGCCAGCTCCTGCCCTCGCCCAAGGCGATTGATTCCAAGGGAGACGCGCTGGCGGTTCTGGAGTTCCAGTCCCCCACTGGCGCGCTCATCGCGACCCCCGTGCCGCGTTCGGCACGGAGCGTCAGCTTCTGGATCGGGGTGAGCGTTCTCGCCTGCGTCGTCGCCGCCTCGGTCATCAAGACCGACAAGGTGGTGTCGAGCGGCGGCAAGCTGATCTCGACCCAGCCGACGACGCTCATCCAGCCGATCGACACTTCGATCGTGCGGAGCATCTTCGTCCATGCCGGCCAGATCGTGCACAAGGGCGATCTGCTGGCCGAGCTTGACCCGACCTTCGCCGCCGCCAACCTCAAGGCGGATCAGGAGCAGGTGGATAGCTACAGCGCCCAGATCGACCGGCTTCAGGCGCAGCTCGCCAAGCAGCCTTACGTGCCGAAAGAGGACAACCCCTTCACCGCCCTGCAACTCGAGACCTACAATCAGCTGCAGGCGCAATATGCCTCCGGCGTCGCCAATTACGATCAGCAGATCACCAGCCTCAAGGCGCAGCTGGCCCAGGCGGAATCGAATATCGCGCAATATACCCAGCGGCTCGAACTGGCCGACCGGGTGGAGGCGATGCGGAACCAGCTGCTCAAGATGCAGGTGGGCAGCCGGCTCGAATCCCTCGCCGCGGCCGATAACCGCCTGAGCATGGCGGGCAATCTCGCCGATGCCGAATCCGCCGCCAAGAAGGCGGCGGGCGATATCGCGTCGATCAAGGCGCAGCGCGATACCTATATGCGGCAGTGGTTCGCCAATCTCTCGCAGCAACTGCAACAGGCGCAGAACGCCCTGGCGCCGGTGCAGCAGGCCTATACCAAGGATCAGCGCCTGCATCAGCTCGTCATGCTGCGGGCGCCGACTGATGGGATCGTGCTGACGGTCGGGCGTGTCTCCGTCGGGTCCGTGCTCGCAGCCGGGCAGCAATTCATCAGCCTCACGCCGCTCAACACGCCGCTGCAGGCCGAGGTCGATCTCTCGGGCACCGATTCCGGCTATGTCAATGTCGGCGACCGGGTCGATATCAAGCTCGATACCCTGCCCTACTTCCAATACGGCTTCCTCAAGGGCGAGGTGGAATCGGTCAGCTCGGACAGCTTCGATCCGCTCGAACTGCAGAAGGGCACGGTGAGCGACGTCAGCGGGGCCGCCCCGGCGGGCCTCTTCTACCGCGCGCGCATCAAGATCGTGGATAACCAGCTGCACAATACCCCGGCCGACTTCACCCTCACCCCCGGCATGCCGGTGCAGGCGGATATCAAGGTCGGCAAGCGCACGATCATCGGCTACATGCTCCAGCGGATCATTCCGACGCTGACGACGGGCATGCGCGAACCGAACTGACGCCGGGCACGCGCCCGGTCTGGCGTGGGGCCAGGCGGTTCCACTTGCGCCGCGGCCTTGGCCGGCCCGGGGAGGCCGCCGAGGTCTGACAGAAGGACGACGGCTTTGGTTCTAGGCTGGCTGAATTTGCGGGGCGCCTCCGGGCTCTTGAAGAAGGGCGAGGCCGCGCTCGAAGCCGGGGATGCGGCGGCCGGTTTCAAGCTCGTCGCCCGCGCCGCGCAAGCCAAGCTGCCGGCTGCCGAATATCGCGTCGGCCTCTGCTACTTCCAGGGGCGCGGCGTGCCGCCGAGTTGGAGCGAGGGCCGGCGCTGGCTGGAACTCGCCGCCACCCAGGGCTATGCTCCGGCGCAGACCGCGCTCGCGACCCTTCTCATCTCCGGCCATGGCGAAGATGCGCCGCAAATGCGCAAGATGGGGATTCTGAGCGATCAGATCCCATCGCAGCCCGATTTCATCGCCGCCGAAGGCTGGGCGCGGCGTGCGGCGGAGCAGGGTTCCGTCGAAGGCCAGGCGCTGCTTGGCTATATCCTCACCGCCGGGCCCGAGGCGATCCGCAACCTCGAACAGGCGGAACTCTGGTACCGCCGCGCCGCTGAAGGCGGCAGCCCGCAGGGCAAGCTCGGCCTCGGCCTCTCCATTCTCCGCAAGGCCGGCACGGATACCACGCAGCAGCCAGAGGGCGTGCGCCATATCGTCGCCGCCTCCGATCTCGATCTGCCGATGGCCCAGTATCTCCACGGCGTCATGCTGGAGCATGGGGTGGCACTGCCGGGAGATATCGGCCGCGCGATCGCGCTCTATCAGAAGGCCGCCGCCGCCCAGGTGCGCCCGGCGATGGCCCGCCTCGGCCTCGCCCTGTTGCAGGGGCGCGGCGGCAAGGCCGATCCGCAGACCGGCGAATCCTGGCTGCGGCGCGCGGCCCTCGCCGGGGATATCGAGGCCGCCGCCATGATCGGCGATCTCTATGCCAAGGGTGGCGACCTGCCGCCGAATTTCGCCGAAGCCGCGACCTGGTTCCAGCGTGCCGCCGAAGGCGGGCATACCATGGCAGCCCGCGCGCTCGGCATGCTCTACCTCACCGGCGCCGGGGTCGCGCGGAGCGCCGAGGAAGCGGCGGTCTGGTTCGAACGCGCGGCCTCCGCCGGCAATGCCGAATCCCAGGTGGATCTCGCCAATCTCGTGCTGCAAGGCCAGGTCAGGGACAATGATCCGGACCGCATGCGCTCTTGGTTCGAGCGGGCGGCCGAAACCGGCGATCTCATCGCCGCCTTCAATTTCAGCATCTGCCTCGCCCGCGGCTTCGGGGTGGAGCGCGATCCCGAGCGCGCCGCCTTCTGGATGCACCGCGCGGCGGAAGGCATCGTCAGTGCGCAATACCATTATGGCCGCATGCTCCTCGAAGGGGCGGGCGTCGCGGCCGATCCCGCGGCCGCGCGCGGCTGGTTCGCCCGCGCCGGCGAGGCCGGGATGGGCGACGCGCTGGTGGCGCTCGCCGAGATGATGGTCAACGGCCGCGGCGGCAAGCAGGACCATCAGGAAGCGCTGCGCCTGTTTCAGCAGGCGGCCGATCTCGGCCATGGCGGTGCGATGTTCGGCCTCGGCGCCCTCTATGGCGGCGGCCATGATGTGCCGGTGGATCGCCAGAAGGCGCTGCAGTGGTTCCGCCAGGCGGCGGAACGCGGCCACCCGCAGGCGCAGCTCATGCTCGGCCGCTATCTCCGCCTCGGCCTCGCGAGCCCGCCGGATGCCGAACAGGCGCGCCTCTGGCTGCAGCGCGCGGTGGATCAGGGCATCGGCGATGCGGCGCGCGATCTCGCCGCACTTGAGGCCGAGCTTACGGCGAAGGCGGCTGGCCGCGCGCCTGCCGGCGGCACCGATGGCGGCCCCGCGGCCCCCGGGCCCGGCACGGGCTCCGGCATCGCCGCGGCCAGCCCGGTGCTGGCCCAGGCCAAGCCGCGTGACATGGGCCCGCAGCTTCTCCGCAATTGACCGATGCCGCCCCCGGCGCGGCACGCGCCCAACACTTCAACCGCGCGGCACGCGCCCGACACTTCAACCGCGCGGCTCGCGCCCGACACCGTGATCGCGCGGCACGCGCCTGACACGCCGGTAACACCGCAGGCGCCCGATGCGCCGTCCGACTGGCTGCTCGGCCGGCGCCGGCTGCCCGACCGGCCGGAGCCGCTCAGCCTCGCGATCGACGCCTGGCAGCGTGCCGAGGCCGCCTTCCAGGCGAGCGATTTCGCGGCGGCCGAATTCTGGGCCGAGCGCGCGCTGCGCCTCGGGCCGAACGACACGCAGGTGCGCTTTCTGCTCGGCATGGCGCTGCTGCGCCAGGGCAAACCGCGCTGCTTCGCGATCTTCGAGGCGCTCGCCGCGCGCTCGGACAGCCTGCCGGCGCATCGCGGCCTCATCGCCGCGGCCACCTTCTCGCAGACGGCAGAGACGATCGGCCGCCTGATCGGCAGCCTGCTCTCCCGCTTCGCCGCCCCCGAGGATGCCGATTTCGCCCCGCTCGCCAGCGCAGTCGCCGCCCGGCTCGGCATTCCCGGCTGGTGCGCGGCGGATGATCGCGGCGTGGTCACGGTCATGGCCGAAGGCAAGCCGGACTTCCTGCTCGACGGCCGCCCCGTCAGCCCCCGCGCGCTTGGCGGCGGCCGCTTCCGCCTGCCCCCCGCCTGGGCCACCGCCCGTAGCCTCACCCTGCAGCAGGGTGGCCGCGCGCTGCTCGGCAGCCCGATCGACCTCACCCGGCACCGGCTGGTGGAAGGCTTCGTCGAAGCGGCGGCCGGCGGCAGCCTCAGCGGCTGGGCCTGGAAGCCCGCCAATCCGCAAAGCCCGGTCGCCCTCACGATCGAGAGCGCGGGCGCGGCGCCGCCGCTCCGCCTGCAGGCGCGGGAGCCGACGAGCTTTCCCGATCGTGACGGGCTGACCGTGCCGCGTGGCTTTGCCGTGCCGGCCGAGGCGCTGCGCGGCCATGCCGGCCGCCTCCTGCATGTGCGGGATGCGAGCGGCATGGCGCTGACCGGCAGCCCCCTCTTCGCAGACCCATGGCGCATGGCGGCGGCCAGCCTGCTGCGCGGCGCGGCACCGGCCCAGCCTTCCGGCGCCGGCCCGCGCGGGCGCCGCCGCGCCGCGGCCGTGACCGCCCAGCCTGCGGACATGCCCCTCCCCTCGCCGCCGCCGCTCATCCCGCTCTGGGTGGATGAGACGCGGCCCGAACGCGCTCCCCCGGGCGCTGGCGAACAGAGGGGCGCACAGCCGGCCCGGCCCCGGCCAGGGCGGGCAAGGCCGCGGGTGGCCGTCATCATCCCGGTCTATCGCGGCCTCGCCGTCACCCTTCGCTGTATCGAGCGTGTGCTGGCCGCAGCGCCGCGCGGCATGCGCCTCATCCTGGTGGACGATGCCTCGCCCGAGCCGGAGCTGAGCGCCGCCCTCGCCCGCCTCGCCGCCGCGCAGCGCAGCCGCGTCACCCTCTTGCGCAACCCGCGGAACCTCGGCTTTCCCGGCAGCGTCAACCGCGGCCTCCTGGAAGCGGCAGGGCAGGACGTCGTGCTCCTCAACAGCGATGCGCTCGTCCCCCCCGGCTGGATCGAGCGGCTAGCCGCCGCCGCCTGGAGTGCCGCCGATATCGGCACCGTCGCCCCGCTCTCGAACGAGGCGACGATCCTGAGCTATCCGCATGTGGATGCGGTGCAGCCGCCGCCGGCCGAACCGGTGCTCGACGCGGTGGACCGCATGGCCGCGCGCGCCAATGGCACGGCGCTGGTGGAGATCCCCACCAGCGTCGGCTTCTGCATGTATATCCGCGCCGACTGCCTGGCGGAGACCGGCCTCTTCCGCGAGGATCTCTTCGCCCAAGGCTATGGCGAGGAGAATGATTTCTGCATGCGCGCCCGCCATCTCGGCTGGCGGCACATGGGCATGCCTGGCCTCTTCGTCTCCCATATCGGCGGCCAATCCTTCCGCGCCGCGCGCCAGCACCTGCTGCGGCGCAACCAGGCGCTGCTGGAGCGGCTGCATCCTGGCTACGGCGCCCTCGTCGCCCGCCATATCGCGGCGGACCCGCTGGCCGAGGCGCGGCGGCGGATCGATCTGCTGCGCTGGCGCGCCCGCCCGCGCCCGCCCGGCCCGCGGGCGAGCGTGATCCTCATCACGCATGACGAGGGCGGCGGGGTGGAGCGGCAGGTGCGGGCCCGCGCCGCCGCCCTCGCGCGCCAGGGCATCACCCCGATCCTGCTCAAGCCCGCCGGCGCGGCCGGCTGCCGGGTGGAGCTGGGGCTCAGCCCGGCAGCCGAACGCGGGCGGCCGGGCGGGGAGCAGGCGGCGGGTGAGGCGGTGTGGCGCGCCGATTTCCCCAACCTCGTCTTTCGCCTGCCGGCCGAGATGCCGGCGCTGCTCCGCCTGCTGCGCGCCGAAAAGCCCGGCCATGTCGAACTCCACCACCGGCTTGGCCATGCGCCGAGCGTCCTCGGCATCGCGCCCGCGCTTGGCCTGCCGATGGATATCGTGGTGCATGATTACGCCGCCATCTGCCCCCGCGTGACGCTGGTTTCCACCACCTCCCGCTATTGCGGGGAGCCTGACCTTCCCACCTGCACCGCCTGCATCGCCGATCTCGGCAGCCGGCTGCGGGAGGAGATCGGCGTCGGTCCGCTGCGCGAGCGGAGCCGCGCGGAATTCGCTGCTGCCCGCACGGTGATCTTGCCCTCGGCCGAGGTCGAGGCGCGCTTCCGCCGCTATATCCCGGGCCTCGTCGGGCGGGTCGAGCCGTGGGAGGCGGAGAAACGCCTGGCGCCGCGCCGCCAGCCGCTGGCGCCCCCGGCGCCGGGGCGGCCACGCCGCATCGCCGTGATCGGGGCGATCGGCACCGAGAAGGGCTATGACGTGCTGCTCGATGCCGCGCGCGATGCCGCCCGCCGGGCGCTGCCGCTCGAATTCGTGATCGTCGGCTACACGCATGACGATGTGCGGCTGATCGAGACCGGCAAGGCGCGCGTCACCTATCGTTTCGCCCAGGCCGAGGCGGCAGCCGAGATCGCCGCCCAGCAGGCGGATATCGCCTTCATCCCCTCGATATGGCCGGAAACCTGGTGCTTCGCGCTGAGCGACGCCTGGGCTGCCGGCCTGGCGGCCGCGGTTTTCGATATCGGAACGCCGGCGGAACGGGTGCGCCGCGCCGGCCAGGGCTGGGTCTTGCCGCTCGCCCTCTCGGCCTCCGCGCTCAACGAGGCGCTGCTCTCTTTGGCGTAAAGCGCTGATTCACAGCTGGCGGGATATTGCGGCGCGGCCGGGGCCAGGGCAGAAAAGGCGCCAATCCGCGCCCGCCCCGACAGACGGGATCGCTATTCGTTGCAAGCCCGCGACACGAAGGAAGAGGATGCATGTCTCAGTCCGACCGGCCAGTTCCCGCCCCCAGCTCCGAAAGCCGGGTGCAGGAAATGCGCGCCTCCGCCCATCTGATGAGCCTCGATACGGGCGTCTTCTGCATCGTGAACGCCTCCCCCAAGCCGGCTGACGGCGCGCTCTCCGGCGTGCGGATCTCGACCATCGATCCGGCGGACCGCAACGTCTCCGTCGCCACCTTCCGCCCGGATGGCTGGGTGCCGGGCGGCGGCGATGCCGCCCTCGTGCGCGTGCTGCGCGGCCCAGCGCCGATCCTCATCACCATCTACCAGGTGCCCGGCAGCCCGGAAGGGGCGCCGCAGATCCGCGTGATGCGGCTGACGGAGGCAGGCCCCGGTGGTGAGGAAGCCGCTCCATCGGCGGCCGCCACGCCGGCCGAGGCGCTGGCGCGCATGGCCCTCCTCACCGAAGGGCATGACGTGATCGCCCATGTCGAACGCAAGGGCGATCTCGGCCGCAGCTTCGGCGAATGGATGGGCGAGCCCGGCAGCCAGCGTTCCATCGAAGGCTTCAGCCTCACCGCGCCGGCCGATCTCAAGCCCGCCGATCTCACCTACCAGGCGGTGCTCGGCCGCGGCTGGCTCTCCCCTTGGGTGGAAGCCGGCCAGTTCTGCGGCAGCCGCGGCATGGCGCTGCCCATCCTCGGCCTCCGCGTGAAGCTCAGCGAGGCCGCCGCCCGCCGCTACGATCTCAGCATCGACGCGACCTTCCTCGACGGCACGCGCATCGAAGGCCGGGGGAGTGACGAGGCCTGCGAGGCGCCCTCGCTCGCGCCGCTCGAAGCGATGCAGATCAGCCTGCTGCCGAAAGCCCAAGCCGGCGCCAAGCCGCGGGCCAAGCAGGAAGCGGCCGAGGCCAAGCCCGGCAAGAAGCCGGCCGCCGCCGCCAAGCCGAAAGGCCGCTGAGGCCGCCGAGGCCCAGGCCGGCGCCGCCGCACGGGAGACGGGGCCGGCCGAGCCCCGCCTCCCGCCTTTCCCGATCAGGATCAGCCTCGGTGCGCTTTCTCTTCGTCCACCAGAATTTTCCGGGCCAATACGTCCACATCATCCGCTATCTGACGGAGCGCCAGCACGAGGTCGTCTTCCTCAGCGAGCCGAACGGCAATGCGATGAGCGGCGTGCGGACCATCTCCTACGTCTCGCCCCGCACCTCGCATGATGTGATCCACGAACATGCGCGGGAATTCGAGGTTGCCATCCGCCGCGCCGAATCCGCCGCCCGCGCCGGGCGCCAGCTCAAGGCGCTGGGCTTCGTGCCGGATATGATCATCGGCCATCACGGCTGGGGCGAACTGCTCAACCTGCAGGACGTTTTCCCCGGCGTGCCGACGCTCGGCTATTTCGAGTTCTTCTACCGCATCCACGGCCAGGACGTGTATTTCGACCCCGAGTTTCCGATGCCGGAGGAGCGGCTGCCGATGGTGCGCGCCAAGAACGGCGTCAACCTCCTCGCATTGACGATGACCGACAGTTTCGGCCAGACGCCCACCGCCTGGCAGCTCAGCACCTACCCGGCCTGGGCGCATGAGCGCATCGCGCTGCTGCGCGAGGGGGTGGATCTCACCCTCTGCGCCCCGCCGCCGCCGCGGGCGAGCCGGCGCCTCGCTTTGCCGAACGGCACGGTGATCGGCCCACAGAACAAGCTGCTCACCTTCATCTCGCGCAATCTCGAACCCTATCGCGGCTTTCATATCCTCATGCGCGCCCTGCCCGCCCTGCTCGCCGCCCGGCCGGACCTGCATGTCAGCATCGTGGGGGATAGCAACCCCGGCTACGGCGCGCTGCCCGACGACGGATCGACCTGGAAGGAGACCTTCATGCGCGAGGTGGGAGACCGGATCGACCAAGCGCGGGTGCATTTCCTCGGCCAGGTGCCGTACGAGCTGCATATCGCCCTGCTCCGCCGGTCGGACGCGCATGTCTATCTCACCTACCCCTTCGTCGCCTCCTGGTCCCTGCGGGAGGCGATGGCTACCGGCTGCGCCATCATCGGCAGCGCGACCCCGCCGGTGGAGGAATTCATCACCCATGGCGAGACCGGGCTGCTCACCCCCTTCCTCGATCCCGCCCGCCTGACCGAGAACGTGCTGCGGGTGCTGGAGGAGCCGGATCTCGCCGCGACGATCCGCGCCGGGGCGCGCGCCTATGCCGAGGTGCATCTCGATCGGGAGACCTACCTCGCCGATTATGCGGCGCTGATCGAGCGGCTGAGCGGCCTGCCGGTTACTGCGGCCGCGCCGCCGCCGGCCCCGCCGGTGCAAGCGAAGCCAGCCCCCCGCGCCCGGCGCGCCACAGGCAAAGCATGAGGCGGCTGACCAGCAGCAGCGCCGCCAGGATCAGCCCGCCCATCAGGCCGAACCACACCCCCCGCACGCCGAGATGGCCGGCAAAGGCCAGCAGCCCGCCGAGCGGGATGCCGAGACACCAATAGGCAAGCATGGCGAGCAGCATCGGCGTCTTGGTATCCTCAAGCCCGCGCAGCGCCGCCATCGCCACCACCTGGGTGCCGTCTGCGAACTGAAACAGGCCGGCAAGGCCGAGCAGGCTTGCCCCGAGCTGCACCACCGCCGGATCATGGGTGAAGATGCGCGCGATCGGCTCGGCGAAGCCGAGCATGCAGCCGCCGCTGACGAGCTGCGTGCAGAGCATGACGGCGAGGCCCGCGAAGCTCGCGCGGCGCAGCCCCGGCACATCCCGCGCCCCGCGCGCCCGCCCCACCCGCACGGTGACGGCAAGCGAAAGGCCAAGCGGCACCATGAAGAAGATCGCCGAGGTCATCAGCGCCACCTGGTGGCCGGCAACCGCGACCGGGCCGAAGCGCCCGACCATGAGGGTCGCGACCGAGAACATGCAGACTTCCATGATGAGCGCGCCGGCGATCGGCGCGCCGACGCGAAACAGCCGTCCGAGCACGCGCGGATCGAGCCGAAAGGCGGCGCGGCTCCATCGCACCATGGGGTAGCGGCCGGACAGGCTGATCCAGAGGATATAGCAGAGCGCCTCGGTGCAGAGCACGAAGGAGATGGCGAGGCCGCCGCCGAGCGGCCCGTAGCCGCCGATGCCGCCGAGCCCGCGCATGAGGATGAAGGCGACGGGGATGAGGCAGAGGAGGCCGAAACCGCCGACCAGCATGGTCGGCCGCGTCATCGAAAGCCCTTCCGAGAGGCCGCGGCAGGCAGCGAAGAGGCCGAGCGCCGGAATGGAGAAGGCGGCGCCATGCAGGAAGGCGCGCACCCCCGGCACCACGGCCGGCGGCAGGCCGAGGGCGCCCGCGAAGAGCGGCGCGACGAGGCCGAGGATCGCGCCGATGAGGCTGCCCCAGGCCAGGCCGAGCAGCAGCGCCTGGGCATAGACATGCCCGGCGCCATCTTCCTCCCGCGCGCCGTGCAGCGCGGCGATGGCCGGCTGCACGGACATCATCACCCCGAGCACGGTCATGAAGGCGACGATCCAAAGGCTGGCGCCGAGCGAGACCGCGGCCATCACCCTCGGCCCCATATGGCCGCCGAGCACGGTCAGCACGAAATCCGTGCCGATGCCGAAAAGCTGGCCGAGGATGAGCGGCAAAGCGAGGCGCAGCAGCCTGCCGACCTCGCGGGCGAAAAGCCGGGCACCCGCGGCGCGCATGGAAAGGCGAGACATGGAGCAACCTTGCATCGATCGGCCCGGCGCCGCGCGAGGGATCGCGGCTGGCGGGCGGCGGGCGGCCCGCCGAGGGGAAGCCGTGCAGGACGGGCGAGGAACCGCCCTGCCCGCGCCCCTCGCGCCACCGGCCTGCTTCTAGAGCAGATCCGCGGCGGAGGAAAACCACCAGCCCGATCAAGTTGCGCGTGAAAACAAAAAGCTAGAGAGGACCCTGAGCGGTCAGGCTTCATCTCGGCAGGTGAGGATGCTCGCCCACCGTCAGAGCGAGAGCGGAGCGAGGGGCGCCACAGCGCGCCTGGGCGGGAGAATCGCCCGCGCTGCCGCCACGGCCCCGCGGCGCAGGAGCGGGCCGGAATTTGAAGCCGGCAGCGGAGAGGCGTAAGCCTCCCCCGGCGCCCGCCGCCGCTTTCGTCTCACCGCCCCGAGGTTGCCCGATGCCGAAGCGCCTATCCGCCCTCCTGCCGGCCGCGGCCCTGCTGCTCGTCGCCGCCGCCATGCTGCGCCCAGCCGCCGCCCAAGCGGCCGATCCATCGAGCGCGCCGCAGGCGGCCACCACGCCAGCCGCCCCGCCGGCAGCCGCCGTGCCGCCCGGCCTGCTCGGCGCCTGGGGGGATGACAGCAGCTGCACCGCTGATGTCGCGATCTTCCGCGCCGATGGCACCGTCTCGCTCCCCGGCGCGCCGCCGGATGCGCCGGTGACGCGCTTTACCGTCGATGGCCCGAGCATCACCTTCACCCAAGGCTCCCGCCGCGGCACCTTCGCCTTCGGGCTGACAGACTCGGCGGTCGCCTGGTCGAACGGCGCGAGCCTGGTGCTGAAGAGCCGCTGCGCCAACCAGGCCGCCTTCCTGGGCGGCAGCGCACCGGCACCCTCACCGAGCACCGCTGCCGCGGGCGCCGCCGCCGCGGCCGAGAGCCAGGGCTCGCTCTTCGATCGGGTGCGGGCACTCGCCGCGGCGCCCCTCGTCTTCGGCGGGCTGCCCATCAAGGTGCTGAGGGTGACGGCCACACGCGCCGCCGCCCACCCGGCCACCGGCCCGATCTATGACGCAATCACCGCCGAGCCCGACCCGGCGGCGACCGGCCCGGGCGCCACACTCCTCTACCGCATCTTCCCGACCGTGGCGGCAGCGGCGGCCTATGCGACGCCCGCGCCCGAACGCGCCACCAGCTTCCTGCGGGATGAGCGCGCGCCCGGCGCGCATTTCGGCCTCGCAAGCGCGACCGATAACGGCCCACCCGGCCATCCCGCACCACCGGTAGCCATCGCCTGCATCCGCCTGCATCTTCTGGCGACGGAGAAGCTGCGCATCGCCTGTTTCGCGCATATGCCGGGCAGCCGCCTCGTCGCCGGCGGGGCGCAGAGCTTCCCCCTGCCCCCGGGCACCGCGGCGACTGACCTCGGCGCCAAGGCCGATCTCGCCGAAGTGCTCGACCTCACGAGCCTCGCGATCGACCAGCTTCGCACGCTCACAGCCCAGAATTGAGGGCACCGAAGGCGCCCGCAACCGGCGCCTATCGCCCCCGATGGCCGGACATCTCGGCCCCCGCCTCGGCCGGGAGGCGGAGCGCCAGCCAGGTCGCCGGCAGCATGGCGAGCGCGATGGTGATAAAGGCGAAGGAGAAGGCCGGCAGGGTCGGCCGCTCAGGCCCCGCCACCAGCCCGGCGAGGGCGAGCGCCGCAGCGCCGACCGTTACGCCCAAGGTCAGCGAAAGCTGCTGCAAGGTGCTGTAGAAGCTCGTCGCGGCGCTCATCCGCTCGTCCGGGATATCGGCATAGGCGATGCTGTTGTAGGCGGTGAACTGGACCGAGCGGAAGACGCCGCCCACCAGCAGCACGGCATAGATCGGCAGCAGCGGCCAGGCGGGCCGGAAGGCCGCGATCAGCGCCACGAACACCGTCGCGATCAGCCCGTTGAAGGCGAGGACGGAGCGGAAGCCGAAACGCTGCAACAGGGGCTGGGCGATCGGCTTGGTGAGCAGCGCGCCCGCCGCACTCACGAAGGTCACGAGGCCGCTATGCAGCGGGCTGAGGCCGAAGCCGAGTTGCAGCATCAGCGGCAGCAGGAAGGGCAAGGCGCCGATGCCGATGCGAAAGCAAGAGCCGGCATAGACCGAGATCGCGAAGGTCGGGATGCGGAGCAGCGAGACATCGAGGAGCGGATGGCGACTGCGCCGGGCATGGCGGAGATAGAGCAGCGCCGCGATGAGGCCGATGGCGGTCAACCCGCCGGCAATCGGCAGCGGCAGCGCGCCGCGGCCGAAGGAGGAGAGGCCCATGATCAGCCCGGCCATGCCGATGCCGGCGAGAACCTGGCCGATGAGATCGAAGCGCCCCGGCACCACCCCCTCATCCTCGCCGATGAAGCGGGTGACGAGCACGACGCCGAGGATGCCGATCGGGATATTGATGTCGAAGATCCAGTGCCAGGAGAGCGCGGTGACAAGAAACCCGCCGACCGGCGGGCCGATCACCGGGCCGAACAGCGCCGGCATGGTGAGCCAGGACATGGCCGCCAGCAGATCCGCCTTGCCGACCCGGCGCAGCAGCAGCAGGCGGCCGACGGGGATCATCATCGCGCCCCCTATCCCTTGCAGGACGCGGGCGAGCACCAGCATCCCGAGATTGGGCGCCAGCGAGCAGGCGAGCGAGGCGAGGGTGAAGACGGTGATCGCGGCGCGAAAGACGGTGCGGGCGCCGAAGCGGTCCGCCACCCAGCCGCTGGCCGGGATGAAGGCGGCGAGGCTCACCAGATAGGAGGTGATGACGATATTCATCGTCACCGGGGCGACGTCGAAGGCCTGCGCCATGCGCGGCAGCGCGGTCGCCACCACCGTCGAATCGAGGTTCTGCATGAAGAGCGCGGAGGCGATGATGAGCGCCGTCGTCCGCATCTCGCGGGGCAATGCGCCCCGCTTCGGCCGCGCCGCGGCGGCGGCGGCCGAAGGGTTGGTCTCTAGCTTGTCGCGAGGCGCCCCGTCGCCGCCAGGGCGGCGGAGCCGGGGCAAGGCCTCAGGCCTCCACCTCGCTGCCATCCTGGCTCCAGCGGGTATGGAAGGAGCCTTCGCGATCCAGCCGGCGGTAGGTATGGGCGCCGAAATAATCCCGCAGGCCCTGGAGCAGAT
Organism: Acidisoma sp. C75; assembly: GCF_054665095.1. Classification (NCBI taxonomy): domain Bacteria; kingdom Pseudomonadati; phylum Pseudomonadota; class Alphaproteobacteria; order Acetobacterales; family Acidocellaceae; genus Acidisoma; species Acidisoma sp. C75. The sequence goes on along the minus strand of NZ_BAAFHD010000001.1, from coordinate 50,946 downwards.
TGGCAGGGCCACGGGCGCGGCGGAGACCGTCGTAATAGGCGAGCGAGGAGGAGAAAGCCGGCACGGCCACGCCATTCTCGACCGCGAGGAGGATCACCCGCCGCCAGGCCGCTTCGGCCTTCACCACCGCATCGCGGAAGTAATCGTCGAGCAGCAGGTTGGAGAGCTTGGGATCACGGTCATAGGCTTCGCGGATCCGGTCGAGGAAGCGGGCGCGGATGATGCAGCCGCCGCGCCAGATCGTCGCCATATCGCCGAGCGTCAGGTTCCAGCCATATTGGTTGGAGGCGACGGCCATCTGCTCGAAGCCCTGCGCATAGGCCACGATCTTGGAGGCGTAGAGCGCATCGCGGATGGCGTCGATCTCCGCCCGTTCGGGCTTGCGGGTCTCGACCTTCGGGTGCGGCAGCTTCTTCTCAGCTTCCGCCCGCATCGCCCGCCTGCCGGAAAGCGCACGGGCAAAGACGGCCTCGGTAATCGCCGTTACCGGCACGCCGAGTTCGAGCGCGTTCTGCGCCGTCCAGCGGCCGGTGCCCTTCTGCTCCGCCTCATCGACGATGCTATCGACCAGCGGCTTGCCGGTGCCGTCCGTCTTGCGCAGCACGGCGGCGGTGATTTCGATGAGGTAGCTGTCGAGGTCGCCCTGCTTCCAATCGGCGAAGATATCGCCCATCGCCTTGGCATCGAGGCCGTAGAGCGTCTGCATGAGGTCGTAGGCCTCGGTGATGAGCTGCATATCGGCATATTCGATGCCGTTATGCACCATCTTCACGTAATGGCCGGCGCCATCGGGCCCGATATAGGTGCAGCAGGGCGTGCCATCGACCTGGGCTGCCATCTTCAGCACGATCGGCTCGATCCGCTCATAGGCGCCACGCTCGCCGCCCGGCATCATCGAGGGGCCTTCCAGCGCCCCTTCCTCGCCACCCGAAACACCCATGCCGATGAAGCGCAGCCCGGCTTCCTGGCAGCGCTTATGGCGACGCGCGGTATCCGTGTAGAGCGAATTGCCGCCGTCGATGATGATATCGTCCGGATCCAGATGGCCGATGAGGTCCTCGATCATGTCATCCACCGGCTTGCCGGCCTTGACCATGATGATGATGGCGCGCGGCTTGGAGAGGGAGGCGATGAATTCCTCGATCGTCTTGGCGGGATAGAAGCGCCCTTCCGAGCCATGCTCGGCCATCAGCTTCTCCGTCCGCTCGTGGCTGCGGTTGAAGAGGGCGACGCCGAAGCCCTTGCGCGCCGCGTTGCGGGCGAGGTTGGCGCCCATCACCGCCAGCCCCAAGACGCCGATATCCGCTTTCCCGCTGCTCGCCTGCTCGCTCATGCTCATTCCCCCACTCCGGTCTTGGCGGCATCCCGGGCGGGTGCCGCCTTTGCTGACAGGTTTGATCTGCCGCGAGCCTAATGCGCCCGGCGCAATACACCAGGGGGGCCCGCGCATAACCCGCCAGCGAGAAGGGCGGGGCGGGCGGGCGGCTGCGTAAAAATCGCATGTTCGTTTTATGACGCCGCGCCAGGCTCACGATTTTGTTTAACATGCCCGAACCAAAGCGGAGAGCGAGAGAGGGAGACCAGGAGATGAGCGCGCTTTCGCAAAGCCCGGCGCCGAGCCCCGCCCACGGGCTGCTCTGCCCGAGCTGCCGGGTGGATCTGGTGATGAGCGAGCGCCAGGGCATCGAGATCGACTACTGCCCGAAATGCCGCGGCGTCTGGCTCGACCGCGGCGAGCTCGACAAGATCATCGCCCGCAGCATGGCCGAGGAAGCGCGGATGGCGCCGCCGCCTCCCCCACCACCGCTGGCCGAGCCGCGGGCAAGCTTCTTCGCCGGCACCGGACATGACGGCGGCGGACATGATGCAGGATCGCGAGAGGGCCATGGCCGGGATCATGGCGGGGGCCATGGCCGCGATCATGGCGGCGGGTGGGAGGATCGGCGCGGGGGCCATGGCGCCCAGGGGCGCGGCGGCAAGCGCGGCATCGGCTCCTTCCTCGGCGATCTGTTCGACTGAGCGGCCGGGCGCGGGCCGCCGCGCCGCAGCCTTCCGACCGACCCCGCGACCGAGGAGCGCTCATGGGCCACGGCCATTCCCACGCCATCGCCATGCCGGCCGGAACGGCGGCGGGCCGCCATAGCCGGCGGCTTGCCGCCGCCCTTGCGCTGACCACGCTCTTTATGCTCGTCGAGGTCGCCGGCGGGCTGTGGACGGGCAGCCTCGCCCTGATCTCGGATGCCGCGCATATGCTGACGGATGCAGGCGGCATGGCGCTGGCGCTGCTCGCCATCCGCTTCGCCCAGCGCCCGGCGACGCCCGCCAAGACCTATGGCTATGCCCGCACTGAGATCCTCGCGGCGCTCGCCAATGCCGTCGTACTGCTGGTGGTGACGATCTTTATCCTCTCCGAAGCGGCGCAGCGCCTCATCGCGCCGCCGGCGGTGGAGAGCGGCCCGATGCTCGCGGTCGCGCTCGTCGGCCTCGGCGTCAACCTCGTCAGCCTCAAGCTGCTGGCCGCCGGCTCCTCGGACAGCCTCAACCTCAAGGGTGCCTATTTCGAGGTGCTGAGCGACATGCTGGGCTCGGCCGGCGTCATCCTCGCCGCCCTCATCATCATGGCGACCGGCTGGCGGCTGGCGGATCCGATCGTCGGCGCCGGCATCGGCCTCTTCATCCTCCCCCGCACCTGGGGCCTGCTGAAGGAGGCGCTGCATATCCTGATGGAGGGAACGCCGGCTTCCGTCGATCTCGGGCTCCTGGAAGCGAAGCTGCGGGCGCTGCCCGGGGTGCTCGCGGTGCATGATCTGCATGTCTGGACAGTGACCTCCGGGCTGGACGCGATGAGCGGCCATCTCGTGGTGGCGGATATGGCCGCAGCGCGGGAGACGCTGGCGCGCGCCCAGGCGGTGATGCGGGCGGAATTCGGCCTCGCCCACACTACCCTGCAGATCGAGGATGCGGCCTTGCGGGCGGCGGAGGGCGATGGGCTGCATTGAGCGGCGGCAGCGCTCCGCCGCGCCACCTTCCGCTTGCAGATCCGCCCCGATCGGCCCAGCTTCCTCTTTGCAAACCGTCTGAAGGGAGCTTGCATGTCCGCCCTTGCCCGCGAAGCCTGCGAACCCTGCCGCGGCGGCGTGCCGCCGCTGCCCCGGGCCGAGGCCGAAGCCCTGCTCGCCGAGATCCCGCAATGGCGGATGAGCGCCGACGGCATCCGCATCAGCCGCGACTTCAGCTTCGCCGATTTCGCCGCGACCCTCGCCTTCATCGTGCATGTCGGCGCGGTGGCGGAAGCGGCGGGGCACCACCCGGATATCGCCTTCGGCTGGGGCTATGCGACGATCTCGCTCCATACCCATGCGATCGGCGGCCTGCAGCGCGCCGATTTCGTCCTCGCCGCCAAGATCGACGCGATCGCGCCCCCGCCCGCCACCTGAGGAGACCGCCCATGAAGGCCATCTGGAACAAGACCGTGCTTGCCGAGAGCGAGGATATCGAGACCGTGGAGGGCAATGCCTATTTCCCGGCCGAGGCCCTGCGGCAGGATCTCATCCGCCCATCCAGCCACACCAGCATCTGCCCCTGGAAGGGCACGGCGCATTATTACGATCTGGTGGTGGATGGCGCGGTCAATGCCAATGCCGTCTGGTACTACCCGGAGCCGAAGCCGGCCGCGGCCTCCATCCGCGGGCGCGTCGCCTTCTGGAAAGGCGTGGAAGTCTCCGCCTGAGCCTGAGCGGGCGATTATGAGCGACAGTGGCGGCCTGCGCGATCTGCCGATCGACCTGGCGGAGCTGAAGGCGATCTCCGCCCGGTCGGACGCGCGCGGCCTCGCGCGGCTGGCCCTTCATCTCGGCTGCATCGCCGCACTCGCGGCGCTCGTGCTCGCGCTCCGCGGCCACGGGGCGATCTGGCCCGCCATGGCGGTGCTCGGCCTCTTCGAGGTGGCGCTCTTCACGCCCCTGCACGAGACGACGCATCGCACGCCCTTCCGCGCGCTCTGGCTGAACCGCGCGGTCGGCTGGCTCGCGGGCTTCGTGCTCATCCTGCCGCCCGAGGGCTTCCGCCTCTTCCACATGGCCCATCACCGCCATACGCAAAACCCGGCGCGCGATCCGGAACTGCGCGGCGCCAAGCCCCTCACCCGCCTTCGCTACCTCTGGCTGCTCACCGGCCTGCCCTATTGGGCAAGCCAGATCGCCGGGTTGATCGCGGCCGCGCGCGGGCGGGCCGATGCGCCCTGGATCGCGGCCGCCGCCCGCCCCGCGGTGGTGGCCGAGGCGCGGGCCTATCTCGCGCTCTATCTCCTGCTCGCGGCCGGGGCGCTTGCCGCGCGCTCCCCCCTGCCGCTGCTGCTCTGGGTGATCCCCGTGCTGCTCGGCCAGCCGGTGCTGCGCGCCGTGCTGATGGCCGAGCACAAGGGCTGCCCGGAGAATGCCGACCGCCTGGCCAATACCCGCACCACCCTCGCCGGCCGCGGCTTCGGCCTGCTGTTCTGGAACGCGCAATTCCATATCGAGCATCATGTCGCGCCGGGCGTGCCCTTCCACGCCCTGCCACGGCTGCATGCCATGCTCCGCCCGTATCTGAAGAGCGTCGCGGCCAGCTACCCGGCCGCGCACCGGGCGATCCGCGCGGCGCTGACCCCTCCCGGTGAAGGCTAAGACTAAGGCTAATGCTCAGGCTTGGGGGTCAGGCCGCGCGGGGGCCGGCGCGGCGATCGGTCAGCATCGCGGCGATCATCCGCCGGGCCGGCGGCAGCGCCGCGCCGAGGCCGAGCACGGCATGGCGGGCGATAAGCGCGGGCGGGCTCTCCTGGGCGTAGAGGGTCGCGATGGCATTGGTCCCGGCGAAGAGCGGGAAGCTCGCCCGGCGATGCGCCGCCGCATAGCGCGCGAGGGTGGCGGGCGCCGCGAAGGCATCCCCCGCCGCGCGGATCTCGCCAGCCAGCAGGTGGGCGCCGGCGAGGCCGAGGTTGAAGCCATGCGCCGTCATCGGATGCATGCCGACGGCGGCATCCCCGATCAGCGCGAAGCGGTGGGCGGTGAAGCGGTGCGCATAGGTCGCGACCAGCGGATAGGCGTGGCGGGTGGAGATGAGGCGCAGCCGGCCGAGATGCCGGCGGGCGAGGCTGCGGCCCATCTCCGCCTCGAAGGCCGCCGTCTCCATCGCCATCAGGGCCTGGATCTCCGCCGGGCTGCGGGTGATCACCACCGAGGAGATGCCGCCATTGACGGGCAGCAGCGCGACCGTCTGGCCATAGGCGAACCACTCGGTTGCTGTTTCCTGATGCGGCGCCTCATGCGCCATGCGACAGACCAGCATGCTACGGCGGAAATCATGCCGGATGGCGCCGATGCCCTGCGCCGCGCGGGCCTGGGAGAAGCGCGTATCGGCGGCGACGACGAGCCGCGCGCCCAAGCTCCGCCCATCCGCGAGGTGAAGCGACGCCCCCTCCGCGCCGATCGTGAACCGGTCGAGCGCGACACCGGCGAAGAGATCGGCGGCCTGCGCCTCGGCGAATCGGGCATGCAGGCTGCGGCGGATGAGATGGTTGGGAACGAGGAAGCCGAGCGGCTGGCCGGCGACGGCGGGCGGCGGGGTGAAGACGAGGCCCTGCGGCCCGCGCCCGTTCAGCACCCGGGCGCGGGCGAGCGGCGAGACCGCGCCTTCCGGCAGCAGGGGCCAGGCGCCGAGTTCTTCCAGGATGGCGCGCGAATGATGCGTAAGCGCGATCTCCCGCCCGTCGAAAGCCGGATCGGCGAGCGCCGCCGCGCCCTGCCGCTCGATCAGCGCCAGCCGAAGGCCGGAACCCGCGAGGCTGAGGGCGAAGGCAAGGCCGACCGGACCGCCGCCGATGATCGCGATGTCATACATGAAGCACTCCCCCTCGAAGCCGCATCCTCTCTACCGCGCCTTGGCCGCCAAGGATGCAGGCGGCGGCGCATGACACCGATTTATGACCAGCGGGGATCATCCGCGGGGCGCGCATTCCTGATGGTTTTCTGAGGGATCCGTGAGGGTTTTCTGAGGTGTCTGCCCGCGCCGCCGCGCCCCGCCCCTCATCCCCGCCGCGCGGCGGCGACGATCTCGATCATCGCGGCGAAGCCTTCCGGCGTCCAGGCGGCGCGGCCGATGAAGAGCCCGTCCACCTCGGGCAGCGCCGCGAGTGCCGCGCCATTGGTGGGCGAGACCGAGCCGCCATAGATGATGCGCGTCGCCTCTGCCGCAGCCACCCCCCATTCGCCGCCCAGCAGATCGCGCAAGGCGCCGTGCCGCTCGGCGACATAGGCCGGCGGCGCGGCCTCCGCCTGGCCGATCGCCCAGCGCGGCTCATAGGCGAGGATGACGGAGGGAACGCTCTCCGCCGTCTGCCCGGCGAGTGCCGTGCGAAGCTGCGCCCGCAGCGTCTCGTCCGCCCGGCCGGCCGCCTTCTCGGCCGCGCTTTCGCCGAGGCAGAGGATGGGGGTGAGGCCGGCCGCGATGCAGGCATCGAGCTTGCGGCGCACCAGCGGATAGGTCTCGCCGAAATGCTCCAGACGCTCGGAATGGGCGAGTTCGGCGTAGCGGCAGCCGACCTCGCACAGCATCGGCGCCGAGATCTCCCCGGTCCAGGCGCCGCTCTCCGCCCAATGGACGTTCTGCGCGCCGATGCCGATGGCCGAGCCCGCGAAGGCTTCCGCCGCCGCCGGCAGCGAGACGAAGGGCGGCAGGACGAAGAGATCGAGCCCCGAGAGATCACGCCCGGCGAGCCATGCGCGCAGCCGCTCGGCATAGCGGCGGGTGGCCTCCGGGCCATGGTTCATCTTCCAGCCGGTGCCCACCAGGGGTTTACGCATGCTGCCCTCTCTGTCGTCTATGCAGGAAGACCTGCCCCTGAGCCGAGCCGGAGCCGCCGCGCCCCATGCCTGCCCCCGACATAACCGCCCCGCCGCCCGAGGACCAGACAGAGATCGCCATCATCGGCGGCGGCCCGGCCGGGCTGATGGCGGCCGAGGTGATCGCCGCGGCGGGCCGGCGCGTCACCCTCTACGACCAGATGCCGAGCCTCGCGCGGAAATTCCTCATGGCCGGGCGCGGCGGCCTCAACCTCACCCATGGCGAGCCGCTGGAGCGCTTCCTCACCCGCTACGGGCCCGATGCCGATCCGCGCCTGCTCGCCGCCATTCGCGCCTTCCCGCCTGCCGCCTTGCGGGCATGGGCGGAGGGGCTCGGCCAGCCGCTCTTCGAAGGGACGAGTGGCCGCATCTTCCCGCGCGCGATGAAGGCGAGCCCGCTGCTCCGCGCCTGGCTCGCGCGCCTCACCCGCCTCGGCGTGGGCTTCGTGCCGCGCGCCCGCTTCATCGGCATCGCGCCGGACGGCACCCTCCACCTCGAAGCGCGGCCGCCGCTGCGGCCCCGCGCCACGCTCCTCGCCCTCGGCGGCGCCTCCTGGCCACGGCTCGGCAGCGATGGCGGCTGGGTCTCCCCGCTCAGGGCGCGCGGCATCACCATCCGCCCGCTCACCCCGGCCAATGCCGGCCTCGCCATCGGCTGGAGCGCGCATCTGCGCCAGCATTTCGCGGGTGCGCCGCTGAAATCCGTGCGCCTTGGCTGGCGGGGAGAGGCCACGCGCGGCGACGCGATCCTCAGCGAATACGGGCTGGAGGGCGGCGCCGCCTATCCGCTCGCCGCCGCCATCCACCGCGCCGCGGCAGAGGAAGGGCCGCAGCCGATCACCCTCGATCTGCGGCCGGAGATGACGGAGGCCGAGATCGCGGCGCGGCTCGGCGCGCTGCGCCCGCGCGATAGCCTGGCGAACGGGCTCCGCCGCAGCCTCGCCCTCGCCCCCGCCGCGATCGCCCTGCTGCGCGAGGTGCGGCGCGATCTGCCGCGCGAGCCGGCAAGCCTCGCCCGGTTGATCAAGGCGCTACCGCTGACGGCTGACGGCACGGCAGGGATCGCCCGCGCCATCTCCTCGGCCGGCGGGATCGACTGGGCAGAGCTTGACGATCGCTTCATGATCCGGCGCCTGCCGGGCGTCTTCGCCGCCGGCGAAATGCTCGACTGGGACGCGCCGACCGGCGGCTATCTGCTGCAAGCCTGCTGCGCCACCGGCCTCGCCGCAGGGCAGGGTCTGCTCGACTGGCTGCGCCGGGATTGATATCCCGCTCCGCTCGCCAAAGGGATGCGACTCGAAGAGACATGACGATCGCGATCGAGATGGGGCAGACAACGGCCGGCGCCCCGGCCATGCTCGACCTGGAGGAACTGCTCGCCACCCGCCTGCTGGTGCAGGGCAATTCCGGCTCCGGCAAATCTCACCTGCTGCGCCGCCTGCTGGAGCAGAGCGCGCCCTGGGTGCAGCAGTCGGTCATCGACCCGGAGGGCGATTTCGTGACGCTCGCCGAGCGCTTCGGCCATCTCGTGATCGATGCCGAGGCGCATAGCGAGCAGGCCTTGCAGCTTGCCGGGGAGCGGGCGCGCAGCCACCGCGTCTCGACCGTGCTGAACCTCGAAGGGCTCGATGCCGAGGGCCAGATGCGCCGGGCGGCGGCCTTCCTCGGCGGCCTCTTCGACGTGCCGCGCGACCATTGGTACCCCATGCTGGTGGTGGTGGACGAGGCGCAGCTCTTCGCCCCCGCGATCGCGGGCGAAGTGTCGGACGAGGCGCGCAAACTCTCGCTCGGCGCGATGACCAACCTGATGTGCCGCGGGCGCAAGCGCGGCCTCGCCGGGGTGATCGCGACGCAGCGGCTCGCCAAGCTCGCCAAGAACGTGGCGGCGGAAGCCTCCAACTTCCTCATGGGGCGCACCTTCCTCGATATCGACATGGCGCGCGCCGCCGATCTTCTGGGCATGGAGCGGCGGCAGGCGGAGAGCTTCCGCGATCTCGAACGCGGCCGGTTCATGGCGCTCGGCCCGGCCCTCTCGCGCCGCCCGCTCGCCTTACGCATCGGCGAGACGGAGACGGCGCCGCGCACCGCGCTGCCGCGGCTGATGCCGCTGCCCGAGGCGAGGCCTGAGGATGCGGCGGCGATCATCCTCGCAGCCCCGCCGCCCGAGGCGCGGCTCTCGCCCCGCCGTGCGCCGGTGGCGCCGCCGCCCGATCTGCTGGCGCAGCTAATGGCGGCGCGGCCGGCCGCCGAAGCGCCGAGCGGCGCGGCCGCGGAGGAGGCGGCGGCGGAGACGCCCGAGGAGCGGGCAGTGCGGCAGGCGCGGCTCGACCAGATCCTCCGCGCGATCCTCGCGGACCCGGAGGCCGGGTTCCGCCCGGTCGGCGTGCTCTATCAGGATTTCCTCGTCCGCTGCCGGATCGAGGCTTTGGGCGCCGGCACGCCGGACCTGCCGCTCTTCCGCCGCATGCTGACCCGCGCCCGCGCCGGCATTACCGCCGAGATGGCTGAGGATGCGGTGTGGCGCGATGTCGCCGCGCGCGCCGCCGTGCTGCCCGAGGACTGCCAGGGCATCTTCATGATGATCGCGCGCGCCGCGCGTGATGGTGCCCCCTGCCCGGGGGACGCGGCGCTGGCCCGCGCCTATGGCACCCGCTCCCTCGGCCGGGCGCGGCGGCTGCTGACCTATATGGAGGAGCAGGGCCTCATCGTCTGCCAGCAGGATGGCGCCGGCCGGCGCATCGTCACGCTCGTGGAACTTGCCTGGGCGACCGCGCCGGGCGACCCGCATGCCGAGGAGCGGCTGACCGCCTGAAGGCCGGGGCGGCCCCGCGCCCTGTGCACTCTCAAACCGGCAGGCGGATGGTGGCGCGCAGGCCGCCGAGCGGGCTCGGCGACAGCGTGATCTCCCCGCCATGCGCGCGCACGATATCCCGCGCGATGGTGAGGCCGAGGCCGTGGCCACCCTGCGCGCCCCCGGTCTCGAAGGGGCGGAAGACCAGCTCGATCCGCTCCGCCGGGATGCCCGGCCCGTCATCATCCACCGTCACCTCGACCGCCTGGGCGGAGCGCGCGACGAGTGCCACCGCGACATGCGGGGCGTGCTTGGCGGCATTATCGACGAGGTTGGTGATGGCGCGGCGGATGGCATCGGGCCGCAGCGGCACCACAATATCGGCCGGCCCCGCGAGGCTGACCCGCGCGCCGGAGCGGCGGGCCGCGCTCACCACCTCGTCGAGGATCGCCGAGAGATCGGCCAGCTGCGTCTTCTCATCCCCCTCGCCGCGCGCGAAGGCGAGATAGCCGCCGATCATCCGGTCCATCTCTTCGAGATCGGCCGTCATATCCGCGATATCGGCCTCCGTCTCCGGCGTGCGCGGCAGCATGGCGAGGCTGAGCCGCAGCCGGGTGAGCGGCGTGCGCAGATCATGGCTGACGCCGGCCAGCATATCGGTGCGCTGGGAGAGGAAGCGGAGGATACGGTCCTGCATGCGGTTGAAGGCGAGTGCGGCGCGCCGCACCTCCCGCGCGCCCTCGGGGCGGATCGGCCCGCGATCGCGCCCCATGCCGAAGGCTTCCGCCGCGCGGGCGAGCCTGCGGATGCCGCGCACCTGGATGCGCAGGAACAGGCTGGCGATCACCACCAGCAGGATGGAGGTGCCGAACACCCAGGCGCCGAACAGGAAGAGCGACCCCGCCCAGAGGCGCTTGCGCGGGATGAAGACATGCACCACCCCATCCTTCTGCTGCACGCTGACGAGCACGTAGTTCGGATTGCTCACCCAATCGGTGGTGAAGGGCTTGGCGAGGTGCTGGCTCAGCGCCTCAGTCAGATCATCGTCCATCGGGCCGATGAGGTTGATCTCCTTGCGATGGACGAGCTTGGCGCCGAGATTGATCGTCATCGCCATCTGGAACTGCCGCTGGGCCGCTTGGAGCACGCGGTATTCGGCGGAGGGGGTGCGGTTCTCGTCCAGCTGGTCGAGGGTGAAGGCGATCTCGCCGGCGATGCTGAAGGCGAAGCGGCGCGAGATGATGCCGAGATGGCTGCCGTAGAAGACCTGCAGGATGACGAGTTCCAGCAGCAGCATGGGCACGAGGATGATGAGCAGGCTGCGCGCGAAGAGGCCGCGCGGCAGGAATTTCTTGAGAAACCGCTCCAGCCGCAGCCTCATGCCGCGACGCCGGCCCCTGCCGGGCGGGGCATCGCCCTCACAGCCCCGGCTTCAGCACATAGCCGCGGCCGCGCACGGTATGGAGGAAGCGCGGCTCGCGGCTGTCCTGCTCGATCTTGCGGCGCAGCCGCGTCACCTGCACGTCGATCGCGCGTTCCCCCGGCTCTGCCATGCCGAGGGCGGCAGCGATCTCTTCCCGCGAGAGGATTTCGTGCGGCTTGCGGGCAAGGGCGGTGAGGAGGGCGACTTCCCCGCCCGTCAGCCGGATCGGGCCCTGGGCGTTGCGCAATTCCCCGCGCGCCGGATCGAACTCCGCCTCGCCCAGGCGGATCGGCCCGATCTCAGCCGCCGTGGTGCCGGCGCTGGCGGCGGCACCAGCCCGGCGCAGCAGGGCGCGGACGCGCAACACGAGTTCATAAGGGTCGAAGGGCTTGCCGAGGTAATCATCGGCGCCCGCCTCGAAGCCCGCGATACGATCCTCCGGCGCGCCGCGCGCGGTCAGCAGCAGCACCGGCAGTTCCGCCGCCCCGTTGCGGCGGAGATCATCGACGAATTGCAGCCCGGTCTCGCCCGGCATCGTCACGTCAAGCACCATGAGATCGGGGCGGAGCGAGCGGAGGCTCGCCCGCGCCTCCGCCGCATCCGCCGCCGCCGTGACCCGGAAGCCATGTTCGGAGAGATAGCGCACGAGCAGGCGGCGGAGCCGCTCGTCATCATCGACGACGAGGATGTGAGCGTTGAGGCAGCCATCGGCCGGGCTGCCGGCGGCGGCATTGGCGGTGCCGCCCGACGCGCCACCGGGGGCCGACCCGCCGCCGCTCATGCCGAGCGGGCGCGGACGTCCCGCGCCGCCGCCTCCGCCGCGGCGAGATGCGCCTGGCCCGTCTCATCGATCAACGCGCGAAGGACGCGGCGGAAACCTTCCACCGCCGGGCCGCCCGCCTCCCGATAGGCGCGGAGCAGAACATCCCGCTGGCGTTCGAAGACGCGCCGTTCCAAGGCCGCTCCCTCCGCGGTCAGGCTCAAGAGGCGCTGGCGCCGATCGGCCCGGCCCGTCGCCTGGATGACGTAGCCATCCTCCACCAGCGTCGTCAGCACGCGGGCGAGGCTCTGCTTGGTGATGCCGAGAATCTCCACCAGATCGCTCACGCTGATGCCGGGCTGTCGGCCGATGAAATGCAGCGCCCGGTGATGCGCCCGGCCGAGGCCGAGCGTCTCCAGCACCTCATCCGCCGCATGGGTGAAGTGCCGATAGGCGAAAAACAGCGTATCCTGCGCCAGCCTGATCTCTTCCTCGCGCAGGAACAGCAGCCCCGCCCCGGCATTGGAGGGGGCGGGCGCGCTGGCAGGATGCGCGGCGGGAAGCGCAACCGGCGCCGCGTTCGGGAGCGGAGTGGGCGGCATAGCTGACATACTCGCAGTTTAAGACAGGTTTATTGACTAAACAAGAAAGCAGATCATAACCTGAGGGCGTTCTAAGCAACAATATTTCGGAAAACATACCAATGACGCTCGTTCCTTTCGATGACCGGGATGGCATGATCTGGTGGAACGGCGCGCTGCGCCCGTGGCGGGAGGCGAAACTGCACGTCCTCAGCCATGGGCTGCATTACGGCAGCGCCGTCTTCGAGGGCGAGCGCGCCTATTCCGGCAATATCTTCAAGCTTCGCGCGCATTCGGAGCGGCTGAAGCGCTCGGCACAGATCCTCGGCTACGAGATCCCTTACACGGTGGAGGAGATCGACGAGGCCTGCCGCGCCACCCTCGCCGCCAATAACCTGACGGATGCCTATGTGCGGCCGATCGCCTGGCGCGGCTCCGAGCAGCTGGCGGTTTCCGCCAAGCTTACCCGCATCAACCTCGCCATCGCCGTCTGGGCCTGGCCGAACCTCTTCGGCAACGACCGCATGAAGGGCGTGCGCCTCGGCCATGCCGAATGGCGCCGCCCGCATCCGCAGACCGCGCCCACCGCTTCCAAGGCCGCCGGGCTCTACATGATCGGCACCATGTCCAAGCATAAGGCGGAGGACGAGGGCTTCGACGATGCGCTGATGCTTGACTGGCGCGGCCAGGTCTCCGAGGCGACGGGTGCGAATATCTTCTTCGTGATGGATGGCGAGCTGCATACGCCGACGCCCGACTGCTTCCTCGACGGGATCACCCGCCGCACGGTGATGAGCATCGCCCGGCGCCACCAGATCAAGGTGGTGGAACGCGCGATCCTGCCCGAGGAGCTGAAACAGGCGAGCGAGGTCTTCCTCGCCGGCACCGCGGCCGAGGTGACGCCGGTGCGCCAGATCGGCGAGCTGGGCTTCACCCCGGGGCCGATCACCGAGAGGCTGCTCAAGGATTACGAGGCGCTGGTGCAGATGCCGCCCGAGCAGGTGGCGGCGCTGGCCGCCTGAAACCGCGGCCCCGACCGGGCCGTAACGGAATGGGCGGAGGGGCGACCGGGCAAGGCCGCCCTTCCTTCGCCCGCGATCTGCCGCGACGGGGGAGGAAGACCGGATGAGCGATGCCACCGAGAATGCCGGCAAATCCCCCGGTATCGAGCCCTATACCGCGCCCGCCGGCGGCTGGGGCGCGCTGCGCGCCGTCGCCCGCGCGCTCCGCGAGCAGATGGATACCGTCTCCGGCGGCAAGCTGCTGCTGAGCAACAACCAGCCCGGCGGCTTCGATTGCCCGGGCTGCGCCTGGCCGGACCCGAAGCACACCTCGACCTTCGAATTCTGCGAAAACGGCGCCAAGGCAGTTTCCTGGGAAGCGACCAAGAAGCGCGCGACGCCCGAGGTCTTCGCCCGCCACACGGTGAGCGAGCTGCTCGGCTGGAGCGATCATGAGATCGAGAATCTCGGCCGCCTCACCCATCCGCTGACCTATGACCGGGCGAGCGACAGGCTCGTGCCAATCGGCTGGGAGGCGGCCTTCGCGCGGATCGCCGCCCATCTCAACGCCCTGCCCGATCCCAATATGGCGGAGTTCTACACCTCGGGCCGCGCCTCCAACGAGGCTGCCTTCCTCTACCAACTCTTCGTCCGCGCCTATGGCACCAACAATTTCCCCGACTGCTCCAACATGTGCCACGAGGCCACGAGCGTCGGCCTGCCGGAATCGATCGGCATCGGCAAGGGCACGGTCAGCCTCGAAGATTTCGACCATGCCGATCTCATCCTCTCGATCGGCCACAACCCCGGCACCAACCATCCGCGTATGATGCGCACGCTCCGCGAGGCGGCGCGGCGGGGGGCGCCGATCGTCGTGCTCAACCCGCTGCGCGAGCGCGCGCTGGAACGCTTCGCCGATCCGCAGGCGCCGGTCGAGATGGCGACCTTCAGCGCGACGCCGATCGCCAGCGTCTATCACCAGGTGAAGGTCGGCGGCGATGCGGCCGCCCTCAAGGGCATCATGAAGGCCCTGCTGGCCCAGGATGCGGCAGACCGCGCGGCCGGCGGAGCGGGCCTGCTGGACCGTGCCTTCATCGCCGAGCACACGATCGGCTTCGAGGCCCTGCGCGCCGATCTGGAGGCGACCGGCTGGGAGGCGATCGAGCGGATCTCCGGCCTCAGCCGCGCAGCACTCGAAGAGGTGGCGGCGCTCTACGCCAAGGCGCGGGCCGTCATCGCCTGCTACGGCATGGGCCTCACCCAGCATGCCCATGGCACCGAGAATGTGCAGCAGTTGGCCAATCTGCTGTTGCTGCGCGGCAATATCGGCAAGCCCGGCGCCGGCATCTGCCCCTTGCGCGGGCATTCCAACGTGCAGGGGGATCGCACCGTCGGCATCGACGAGAAGGCGCCGCAGGCGCTGCGCGAAGGGATCCGCCGGGTCTTCGGCTTCGAGCCGCCGGAAGCCCATGGCCATGATGCGGTGCAGGCGATCAAGGCGATGGCGGAGGGGCGCGCCAAGGTGATGGTGGCGCTGGGCGGCAACCTCGCGGTCGCCATGTCCGACACCGAGACGAGCTTCGCCGCCATGCGCCGCCTCGATCTCGCGGTGCATATCGCGACCAAGCCCAACCGCTCCCACCTGCTGCTCGCCCGCGAGGTCATCATCCTCCCCTGCCTCGGCCGCACCGAGATCGACATGCAAGCGGGCGGCCCGCAGAGCGTCACGGTCGAGGATAGCATGTCCATGGTCCATGCCTCCGCCGGCCGGCTGCCGCCGCCTTCGCCCGAGGTGCGCTCGGAACCCGCGATCATCGCCGGCATCGCGCGCGCCACCTTGGGCGACCGCTACGGCATCGACTGGGAAGGCTTTATCGCCGATTACGACCGGATCCGCGATGCGATCGCGGCGGTGTTTCCGGCCTTCGCCGATTTCAACCGCCGGGTGCGCGAGCCGGGCGGCTTCCGCCTGCCCCTGGCCGCGGCCGAGCGGCGCTGGCAGACGCCGTCCGGCCGGGCGGAGTTCCGCCTCTTCCCCGGCTTGCAGGAAGATCCGCGCGCGGCGGATGCGGAGGCGCTGACGCTGACGACGCTGCGCAGCCACGACCAGTACAACACCACGATCTACGGGCTCGACGATCGCTATCGCGGCGTCTTCGGCCGGCGGGACGTGATCTTTCTGCATGCCGAGGATATCGCCGCCCGCGGCTTCGCACCCGGCGACGTGGTGGATGTGGCGGCGGTGCCGCCGAGCGGGGAAGCGCCCCGCCCCGGCGCGGTGCTGCGCGGGGTCACGCTCGTCGCCTATGATCTGCCGCGCGGCTCGGCCGCCGCCTATTACCCGGAGGCGAATGTGCTGGTGCCGCTCTCCCATATCGACCGGCGGAGCGGCACGCCCTCCTACAAATCGATCCCGGTGCGGATCCGCCCTGCGGCCGGGGGCGCTTCAGCCGCCACCTGACACGCGCGGCCTCACCCGCCGGGGAGCGCCCGCGGGCGGAGGCGGTTGAACCCCGTGACCGCCAGGGCGCAGATCAGCATGCAGACCGCCATGGCGCGGGGCGAGGCATCGCTCAGCTCCCCCACCATCATGCCGCTCACCGCGCCGATCGAGAATTGCAGCGTGCCGGTGAGCGCCGAGGCGACGCCGGCATTGGCATGCTGGCGGGACATGACGGCGACGGTGCCGTTCGGAAAGACGCAGCCGAGGGAGCCGACGGCGATGAAGAGGCCGATCAGCGTCGGCACCAACCCGGCGAGGCCGAGGAGCGCCAGCAGCGAGAGATAGACGGTGGCGGAGAGCAGCGTCAGCACCGCGGCGTTCAGCGTGCGGTCGATCCCGAAACGGCTGGCGAAGACGCGGCCGTTGAGCTGGCTCGCGACGATGAGCGCGAAGCCGTTCAGGCCGAAGATGCCGCCATAGACGATGGGGCTGACGCCGAAGCCCTTTTCGAAGACCAGGGGCGAACCGCCGAGATAGGCGAAGAGCGTGGCGCTTGCGAAGGCAACGGTGAGCGCCGCGGGCAGGAAGCTCCGATCCCGCGCGACCTGGCCGTAGCGGCGGATTACGCTGAAGAGCCCGTGGCGGACGCGCAATTCCAGCGGCAGCGTATCGGGCAGCAGCCAGACGACGAGGGAGAGGTTGAGGACGCCATAGACCGCCTGCACCCAGAAGATGCCGCGCCAGCCCACCCAGCCGAGCACGACGCCGCCGAGCGCCGGGGCGAGGATGGGCGAGACGCCCATGACCAGCATGAGTTGCGCCATCATGCGCGCGGCCCCCGGCCCGGTCGCCAGATCCCGCACCACCGCCCGCGGCACCACCATGGAGGAAGCGCCGCCGAGGGCCGCGAGGAAGCGGAAGACCGAGAAGGAAAAGAGCCCTGGGGCGAGCGCGCAGCCGACGGTCGCGACGGTGTAGAGCGACATGCCGACGACGAGCGGCGCCTTGCGGCCGAGACGATCCGCCAGCGGGCCGAGGATGAGCTGGCCGAGGGCGAGGCCGAGGAAGAAGGCGGCGAGCGTGATCTGCGCGCCACCGCGCACCGCCCCCAGCTCCCGCGCGATCTGCGGGAAGGCCGGCAGATACATATCGATGGAGACGGAGCCGACGGCGGTGAGGAAGCCGAGCAGCGCAGGCAGCCAGACAGGGACGATCATTATCCCTCTCTCGCACAGCTCTTCTGCGCGCGGAGGCTCGAATTTACGACATCAGCCTTGCCGGCCGCCCGATTGCCCGCGGCGAGCTTCTTGCCGCAGGCGATCGGACAGGCCGCTTGGGCCAAGGCTCAGGGCGCGGTGAGCGCGCCACCCGCGGCACCGATGCCGCCACCGATCAGCGCGCCGGTGCCGGCATTCCCGCCCGTCACGGCACCGACGGCGGCGCCCGCGCCCGCGCCCAGCGCACCGCCGGTCAGCGCGCGCGTCAGCGGCGAATGGCCGCAAGCGGAGAGCGACAGGGTGGCAGCGCCGAGGCCGAGGCCGATGAGGGCCGCACGCAGCGATGGGATTGTCATGACATACTCCTTTCTTTGAAGACTTTCGCTTGGCTCATCAGCGTGAAACACGCCCCTGCATCTTGGGCGCCTCACGCTTTTGACAAGCGGCGGGGGCGGCCATACCCCGCGAGATAGGCCGGCACGACCATGCCGATCGGCGTGGGCGTGATTCCGAGCGCAGCGAGGCCGGGCAGCAGGGCGCTGGCCACGTTGTCGCTTTTGAGCATGGTGAGCTGATCCGTCGTCAGCAGCTTGCCGGGCAGCCGTTCCAGGATCCGCGCCTGCAAGGCGGCGAGCGCGGGGGGAATGGCGACCAGCGGCCGCGGCCGACCGGTCTGCTTCAGGATATAGGCCAGGAGGTCGCGGAAGCTCAGCACCTCGGGGCCGCCGAGTTCGTAGAGCCGGGGCGCCGTATCGGGCAGCGCCAGCGCCGCCATGATGGCGGCCGCCACATCCCCGGCATAGACCGGCTGAAACAGCGTGCCGCCGGAGATCACCGGCATCACGGGCGAGATCTGGGCCAGGGCCGCGAAACGGTTGAAGAAGGAATCCTCGGGCCCGAAGACGATCGAGGGACGCAGGATGACGGCGCGCGGAAAGCTTGCGGCGATCGCCGCCTCACCCGCCGCCTTGCTGCGCGCATAGCCGCTCTGGCTGGTGCCGGAAGCGCCGATCGCCGAGAGATGCACGAGGCGGCTGACCCCGGCGCTCGCCGCGGCATCGCCGACCAGCCGCGGGCCGGTGCCCTGGATGCGGGCGAAATCCCCCCGCTTGCCCTCGGCCAGGATGCCGACGAGGTTGACCACCACCTCCGCCCCGGCGACCGCGCGCGCGATCGCCCCGGCATCGGTGATGGGCGCGTAGAGCGGCACCACCTGCCCCGGCCGGCCCATGACGCGGAGCAGCATCGCCTGCTCCGTATTGCGGGTGGCGACGCGCACCGTGTAGCCGGCCTGGACGAGCAACGGCACCAGATGGCGGCCGATGAACCCGGCGCCGCCGAAAACCGTTGCAATCTTAGGCGCGTTGGCAAGCATTTCGCTCTCCTTGGAGTGGGATCGGACAAAACTTTTGCGTCAGGATAATGGCGCGTCAGAGCAGCCCTCAAGCTGGCGCGCGGCTCGCCCCTCGCCCCTTGGCGACAAGGGCGGTTGACGCGGGGGCCGGCGCGGTCTACATGGCCGCCCACCGCAGCATTGCCCAGATGGCGGAATTGGTAGACGCGCAGGTTTCAGGTACCTGTGACCGCAAGGTCGTGGAAGTTCGAGTCTTCTTCTGGGCACCATCCTCTCTTTCGAGAGCTTAGCGGTTCCGAGCATCGGTGCGTGCAGTTTTCGCCGCATCCGCCTCGTGGACGCGGCGCGTAAACCATGAAACATAGCGCGCGTGCCGAGGCCCCGGGAGGCCGCGCGGCGCGGCGGATGAGACAGGGTCTGAGCATGAGCGCCTTTGCCGATGATTTCTTCACCGAATCGCATGTGCCGGGCTTCGTGCCGCCGGTCCTGCCGAGCGAGCGGCCGCAGGAGGCGATGGACATCGCCGACCGGGTGGCCCGCCACTGGCAGAGCCGCGAGACCGGCCCGCTGCGCCCGGGCTCGGCCGAACATAAGCGGGAGGTCCACCGCATGTTCGAGGAGACCTTCAACCCCTACCGCCCGTCCGTCATTCCCTGGCCGAAGCTCGACCCCGAGACCCTGCACCGGGTAACCTCGCTGCCGATCTGGGACATCGCGGTGCAGACCGAGGGCAAGGCGCGGCTGCGCATGGCGGCCTATGCCGGCGCCCTCTCCGATCCCGACATGCGCCAGGCCCTCGCGCTCAACGCCTGGGAGGAGAACCGGCACAAGGAAGTGCTCTCCAAGCTCGTGGAAGCCTATGGCATCCCGCTCGCCTCCGAGCCGCCCTACAAGACGCCGAAAGATACCGAATGGGCCTATCTCGTCACCGGTTTCAGCGAATGCGTGGATAGCTTCTTCGCCTTCGGCCTCTTCGAGGTGGCCAAGCGCTCGGGCTTCTTTCCGCCGGAACTGATCGAGACCTTCGAGCCGGTGATGCAGGAGGAATGCCGCCATATCCTGCTCTTCGCCAATTGGCTCGCCTGGCACCGCGCGAGCCTGCCCTGGTACAAGCGCCCCTGGTTCGAAATGCGGGTCTGGGCGGTCTGGGCCTTCCTCGGCTACGAGCGGATCGGCCTCGCCCGCGGCATGGATGCGGACGGGCGCGAAACGAAACAGGACAATAATTTCACCGTGACGGGCGCTCAATCCGTCAGCAACGTCGATATCGGCGTGGTCGATCTCATGGAGGTCTGCCTCGCCGAGAACGACCGCCGCTTCGCGGGCTACGATCCGCGCCTGCTGCGGCCTACGACAATGCCAATGCTGACCCGCCTTTTTGTCAAGGTAATGAAAGCCGTCAAGCGTCGCAAAGGCTGAGGGCCACGGCCTCGCGATTCACCCCCCACGCGCCGGCCGGACTGCTCTAGGCGGTTGATTTTGCAAGCGCGTCGGGCATGGCTGCGGCTTGCCCCTGGGGCGCGTGGCGCTGCGCGGACTGCCGCGGACGAAGCCCCAAGGAGCGGCGATCACGCTCGGCGCTGCACCGCAACATCGGCACCGGAGACCCGGCTCCGGCATGACCAGATGTTGACAAGCGACTTCCCGAATGAAACCTTTCGATGGCGTGATCGAAATCCGAAGCGTCGCGCGCTTCGGATTTCCGACACCGGCGCCAGCCGGTCATGCAGAAACAGCCGCCTGACCGCAACAGGCGGCTGTTTCTTTGTCCGGGCGATCCGCCGCCGATCGATCAGGCCCGCGCCAGGGCCTGGCTGAGATCGGCGAGGATATCGTCCGGATGTTCGAGGCCGATCGAGAGGCGGATATAGCCGGGGGTCACCCCCGTCTTTGCCTGCTCCTCCGGGGTCAGTTGGGAATGCGTGGTGGTCGCCGGATGGATGGCAAGGCTGCGCGCATCGCCGATGTTGGCGACATGGTAGAAGAGGCCGAGCGCATCGATGAAGCGCGCACCGGCCGCGGCGCCGCCCTGCAATTCGAAGCCCACCAGCGCGCCATAGCCGCCCCGCAGATAGGCATCCGCCCGCGCGCGGAGCGCCCCTTCCTGCAAGCTCGGATGGATGACGCGAATGACCTTGGGGTGGTCTTTCAGGAAGCCGGCAACCGCGAGCGCATTGGCATTGTGCTGGCGGATGCGCAGCGGCAGCGTCTCCAGCCCCTGGATGAGCTGGAAGGCGTTGAAGGGGGAGAGCACCGCCCCCAGATCGCGTTGCAGCACGACGCGGGCGCGCAGGATATAGGCGATCGGGCCGAGGGGCTTCGCCGCCTCGATCCAGACCGCACCGTGATAGCCGGCATCGGGCTCGGCGAGCAGGGGGAAGCGCGCGCGATGCGCCTCCCACGGGAAATTGCCACCATCGATGATGACGCCACCGATCGAGGTGCCGTGGCCGCCGATATATTTCGTTGTCGAATACATCACGATCGCGGCGCCATGGTCGAAAGGCCGCACCGTCAGCGGCGCCGCGGTATTATCGACGATCAGCGGCACGCCGAGCCGCCGGCCGATGGCCGCGACCTCGCCGATCGGGAAAACCTCGAGCTTCGGATTGGGCAGCGTCTCGGCGTAATAGGCGCGGGTGCGGGCGTCGGTCGCGCGGGCGAAGGCTTCCGGCTCGGCCGGGTCCACGAAGCGCACCTCGATCCCCATCCGCTTCAAGGTATTGGCGAAAAGCGCCCAGGTGCCGCCGTAAAGATCGGTGGAGCTGACAATATTGTCCCCCGCTTCGGCGATATTGAGGATGGCGAAGGCGGAGGCCGACTGGCCGGAGGAAAGTGCCAATGCGGCGACACCGCCTTCGAGCGCGGCGAGCCGCTGCTCCAGCGCGTCCTGGGTCGGGTTCATGATGCGGGTGTAGATATTGCCGAGTTCCTGCAGCGCGAAGAGACGCGCGGCATGGGCGGTATCCTGGAACTGGTAGGAGGTCGTCTGATAGATCGGCACCGCGACGGCGCCGGTCGCCGGGTCCGCCCGGTAGCTGCCGCCGTGCAGCGCGAGCGTCTCGGGCCGCCAATGGGCGCGCGCCTCGGCCCGCGCGGGGGGCTGGCCGGCCGGCTCTGTTTCATCAACCATGACTGCGCGCCTTTTCTTTTCTGTTGGGTGGGGCTGGCGGAGGGACGATTTCACCCCGCCGCCGGAAAGTCAAAGGCGCGGGCGGCGGGGGATAGAGGGCGCTGCTTGACCCTCCGCCGCCGCCATGCGCCAATGCCGCGATGCGCGCCCTGCCCCGGCTGATCGCCCGCTCTCTCCTCGCCCCGCTCGCCCTCGCCCTGCTCGCAGCCGCCGGCTGCACGAGCCCACCGGCGCTCTATCCGCATCCCTTCATCGGCCGGCAAAGCGAGGCCGCGGCCGCAGCTGCGGCGACCCCCGAGACCGCCGCCGCCTTCAGGGCGCGGCACATCACCGATCCGGCGCCGCGCAAGGCAGCCGGCCTCGCCGAAGCCTATATCGCCGCGCAGCTGGAACACCCGAGCAGCGCGCAGTTCACCGGGCTGTTCGAATCGACCGGCAAGAGCCCCGCGGTCTGCGGCTTCGTGCGCGACGAGGGGCGGGATGGCGCCGCCACCGGCTGGCGCCCCTTCGTGGTGGAATGGACGAGAGCTTTCGCCAAGGGCGAGAGCGTGAGCGGCAGCGCGGAGGCCGAAACCGCGCTCGCCAGGCTCTGCGGGCCGATGCCCCCGCCGGCCGCGGGCGCCGGCGGATAAAGCTCGCGGCTGGAGCAGCGCCGTCCGGTCAGGAAACCGGTTTCCAATAATCCCGGAAAAAGCCGCGATCGTCGAGCGGTGCCGGCCGGCCCGCCACCGCCTTGCCGCCCTGGCAGGCCCAGGCATAGGCCGTATCATGCCCGGTGACGAAGGCGGGCACCACGGCACCATCCTTCTGGGCGGCGCACCAGCTATCGGCGGCGGCCGAGGTGGTGAGCCGATCGGCCTTGCCGCAGGGCAGATTGGCCCCTGCCGTGCAGATCAGGGTTCGGCCGGCATCGCAGCGATAGACCGTGGTTTCCGCGATCACCGAAGCCGGCATGCTGGCCGAGAGCCCGAAGGCCCGCCGCGCCGCGGGCACGAGGCCGGGCGGCAGCGGGCGCATGGTATCATCCGTCTGCCCGGCAGCGCAGGCGGGCGGCGCCTGCCCGGCCGCTTGCGCCGCCGCGGGCCCCGATGCCGCGAGCAACGCCAGCACTGGCAGCAGGAGCGCGGCGAGGACGAGGAGCGGCAGGCGGAAGCGGGCGCGCGGGAGGGGCATCAGGAACTCCGCAAGGATTGGTCCGCGATGACGGTCAAGCCCGGATGGCCGCAAAGCGCCGTCACCGGCCAGGCAGGATCGGGCGTGCCGGCCAGGAAGGCGGCCAGCGCCTCCGCCTTGGCGGCGCCCGAGACGAGCAGGAGGATGTGGCGCGCGGCGCGGATCATGCCGATCCCCATGGTCAGCCCATGCGTCGGCACGGTGAAGGCATCGGCGAAATAGGCCGCGTTGGCGGCGCGCGTCTCTTCCGTCAGCGGCACCACATGCGTCATCGCCGACCAGTCGGCGCCCGGCTCGTTGAAGGCGATATGGCCGTTGCCGCCGAGGCCTAGGATCGCGAGATCGAGCCCGCCGCGCGCCGCGACGGCGGCATCATGGGCGCGGGCTTCGGCTGCGATATCGGGCGCATCCCCCGCGAGCAGCCGGACATGATCGGCCGGCACATCCGCCGCATCCAGGAAATGCCGCCGCAGGAAGGCGGCGAAGCTGTGGCTGTCGGCCGGCGGCACGCCGACATATTCATCGAGGTTGAAGTAATAGGCGCCGGCGAGCGACGCCGCCCCGGCATCGCGCGCCGCGAGAAGCTGCTGGTAGAGGCCGACCGGCGTCATGCCCGTGGGCAGCGCGACCGCCGCATCCGGGGTGCGGGCGAGGTGCCGTGCCACGGCAGCGGCGGCTTCGCGCGCGAAGGCGGCGGGGCTATCGGTCCAGACCAGGTGCATCGTCATCCCATTCCACGAAGGCTCGGGGTTCTTCTAAAGCAGATCCGGGGCGGAGGAAATCATCTGGCCCAGGGGCAAGATGCTCGCACAAACAACAGGCTAGAGCCGAGGGACAGCCCGCCTGAGCGCGCCGGCCGCAAGCGCGCAGGCCGATCAGACCACGCTCGCGCGCGCCGCCGGGCGCGGCCCGCGGGCGTAGGAGCGCCATTCCCAGAGTGCGACGATCACGAGGAGGAGGCTGGTCATGCCATTGAGCGCGAGCAGGCCGAAGCCGCCGCCAGCCAGAGCCGCGAGCGCCAGCAGCGCCAAGCCGACGAGATGGGAGAGCGGCAGACGCCCGGCGACGAGACCCTTGAAGCCGATGGAGCCGAGCAGGTAGAGCGCCGGCGCGGCGAGCACCACCGCCCTTGCCATCGGCGCGCCCAGGGCATGCGGCGCCGCCATCGCCAACTCATCGGCGACCGCGCCGAGGATGACCGCCGCGACGATCACCGCATGCAGATAAGTATAGACGATGCGGGCGATGCGCCCGGGATCGGCCGCCGTGGCAATATGGCGGCTGCCATGCTCCGCCCCGCGATCGAAATAGAGCCACCACATGGCCGCGGTGCCGATGAAGGCGGCGGCGAAGGCCGCCCAGAGGCTGGGCGACCAGGTGGCGCCGGAGAACGCGGCCCCGGTGACGGTGATCGATTCGCCCAGCGCGATGAGCACGAAGCCGCCGCAACGCTCAGCCAGATGCGCGCCATCGACATCCCAATCGGCGGTGGTGGAGCGGCCGAGCCCCGGCACCCAGAAGCCGGCCCAGGCGGAGCCGAGATCAAGCGCGAGCGCGAGGAGCCAGAGGAGGAAGCGCGCCTCCCCCGCGAGCAGGCCGCCGAGGAGCCAGAAGACGGCGCTCGCCATCGCCCAGAGGCTGATGCGCTGGAAGTTGCGTAGATTGGCCCCGCCATGCGGCCCGAGCGCCCAGACCATGAAGAGCGGACGGCCGACCTGCATGGCGGCGTAGGCGAGCGCGAAGCCGAGGCCACGGCCGCCGAAGGCCAGCGGCAGGCAGCCGGCCAGCACGAGCCCTCCCGCCATCAGGGCGAGCAGCATGATGCGGACGGCCGGGCGATCCGGATCGAGCCAGTTGGTGACCCAGGAGGTATCGATCCAGTTCCACCACACCGCGCCGAAGAGCAGCAGCGCCTCCGCCGCATTGCCGGCATCGGGGTGCGGCAGCAGGATGTGGGAGAGCTGGGTGACGGCGAAGACGAAAACGAGATCGAAAAACAGCTCGGTATTCGTGACGCGCGCCTGCCCCGCGCCATCCTCCCCGGAGCCCGCGCGCAGCCGGCGAAGATCGGCACGCGGGCCGCGGCGAAGCAGGGGGGCGAAAAGGCGCGTGGCATCCGGCACGGCAGGGCCTCCGATCGGGCGGTGAACGCAGCGGGGCTCAGCGTGCCGCCGCGCGACCCTCCGAGCTTGCCGCCGGAGAGCGGTGCGGCACAAGCCGAGGCGTGGATCAGGCCGGCAGGCGGGCGCGGCGGGGCGCCGAGGCCGGCGCCGCTGTGCCCCGCCCGTCCGCCAGCAGGCCGGTGAGCAAGGTGCGATGCTGCGCGGCCTGCGCGCCGAGCAGCCCATGCGCGCCGAGCGCCGCCCGCCCCGCCTCGGCCAGAGCCTGCCGCTCGGCCGGATAGCGGATGAGGCGGGAGAGCGCCTGCGCCCAGGCCCCCTCGCCCTCCGCAAGCCAGGCGCCGGCGCCGAGGACCGGCGCCTCGTAGGGCGCGCGACGGGAAGCGACGGTTGCCAGGCCCAAAGCCGCGTAATCGAGCAGCTTGATCGGCGATTTGCAGCGATTGAACGGGGTATCGACCAGCGGCGCGAGGCCGATGGACCAAGGCGCGGCGCGCTGGCGATCGGTCAGCCAGGCGACGAAGGCCGGGTAGGAGCGGCCCGCGGTGCGCGGCACCTCCACGCGGTTGAGGAAAGGCGGCAGCGCACCCGGCGGCTGCACGCCGACGAGATCGATCGCGATGCGATCCCCGAAGCTTTCGTGCAGCCGGCGCAGCGCGGGCAGGATGAGGGCGAGATCGGCGGCATGCGTCGCCGTTCCCATGTAGAGCAGGCGAAGCGGCCGGGCGGCCACGCCCGCCACCGCGAGGGCCGAGGCTAGGCCCGAGGGCCCGTCCGCCCCGGCGAGCCAGAGCCGTTCGTCGAGCCCGTTCGGCACGATGCGGATGCGCCCGCGCCCGCCCCGCACGAAGGGCGCGAGCCGATCGGCGAGGACGGGGGTTGAGGCATGGACCGCCGAGGCCCCGGCCAGCAGGCGGAGCACGGCGGCGCGGCGGCCGCGCAGGCGCTCGGCCTCGGCATGGTCGGCCGGTATTTCGACCAGATCATCGTCGAGATCGTAGATCACCGGGGCGCCGATTGCTGCGGCATGGGCGAGGAGCGCGCCGGCGGCGCCCTCCTCCGCCACCGCATGGCGGTGCAGCACGAAGAGATCGGGGCGGAGGCGCAGCGCTTCCTCCCCGGTCGCCAGGGTCAGCTCGACATCCCCGGCGATCTCGGGATGGGTGAGCGGCAGCAGGCCGCGGATATAGGCGCAGGCGCTCATCAGCCCGAATTCGAGCCGCTCCGGGATCAGCACCACGGCGATGCGGCCGGGGGCGCGCAGATCGGTGATCCGCGCCGCCGCCTGCCGCCCGCCCGCCGCCCGCCGCAAGGGCGCGTAGTAGCGATCGGGGTAGAAGGCAGCGGGCTGCTCTCGCGCGGGGACGGGCGCGGCCGAGGGCGGCAGCGCCGCCTTCGCCGGGCCACGGCGGGCGGCGGCGCGGCGCGGCGCCTCGCCGCCCGGCGGCCGGGCGAGGGCGAGAAGTGCCGCCATCACCGCCTCCGCCCCTGCTTCCGCCGGGATCAGCCGCGCCGCCGGATAGGCCGCGAGGCGATGCGGAAAGGCGCCAAGATCGGGGGCGAGGATCGGCCGGCCGGCGCGGATCGCCTGGGTCAGCGTATAGCTCCAGGTTTCCGGCCAGGTGGCGGGGAACCAGATGACCTCGGGATCGGCGGCCTCGATCAGCGCCGGCAGGTCATCCGGCTCATAGGCGCCGGTCTCGCTGAAGGCGGCGCGCGCCGCTTGCGGCAGCGGCCGCTCCGCCCGGCCGATGAGGGTGATGGCGATGCGCCGCGGCCCCATCCGCTCGGCGAGTTCGGCGACGCGCGACGCCCCCTTATGCGCCGCCAGCACGCCGAGCACGGCGACGCGCAGCGGCGCCGCGCGCGGGCCTTGGCCGCCGCTATCGGCGCCGATCCCCGTCGTCATCCCAGGGCCGATCTCCGGCCCGGTCCTCCTGCCGCTCCCAGAGAGCGGCGGCCGCGCGGGCACACCCGGCAGCAAGCTCTCTGGCATCACTTCGAGCGGGGCGAGCACCGCCCGCGCGGCGAGGCCATAGCGGGCGAGCCGCGCGATACTGTCCTCCGTCGCGCAGAGCACCCGGTCTGCCAGGCGGAAGAGCCAGGCATGTTCGGCCCGCCAGCCAAGGATATCGAGGGCGGCAGTCTCCTCCCCCGCCTGGATGCAGCGATCGCAGATGGCGGGCGCCGGCTCCCCGCAATAGGGCCCATCTGGCACCGGCAGCAGGTTGATGCGCGGGCAGAGCGCGAACCAATCATGCAGCGTGACATCGAAGGGCAGGTCGAGCGCGTGGATGAGAGCGCGCAGATCGAGCTTGAGCCCGACCCAGTGCTGCACATGCACGCGGACGATGCGGAGCGGCGCGAGCAGGCGCAGCAGATCGGCGAGCAGCAGCGCGCGGCCCTCCGTCTCCATCTCATCCCGATCGCGCAGGCGGCCTGTCTCCTTCTCCCGCTCGGCGACTTCCGGGAAGGGGATGAAGAAATCCGGATGGTCCGGTGCAGAGGGCACGGTGAGGCGCACGCCCCGCCCATCCATGGTGGAGCGAAGGGCGAGGATATTGGCGATCCCCGCCGCATCCCCGGCGAGACCCTGCACATATTGGCCGACGCCCCCCTCATGGGCATGCTGGATCATGAGCAGCGTCGGCAGCCCATTGGTCGCGAACAGCTGCAGCGTCGTCGCGATGCGGTAGGGCCGTGCCTCATCCAGCCGCACATGCAGGCCGACGCGCTGGCGGTATTCCGGCCAGCGGCGATCGAGCAGCGCCTCATGCGCCGCGCGCTCTGGCGCATCCTGCCCGAAGCTCACCTCGCCCTTGTGATAGACGAAGAGATCGCAGGCGAGGCGGTGATGCCAGCCGGCGCGGCTCGCCCGCATGCAGAAATCACTCTCCTCGCCGTAGCCGCGGCCGAAGGCCACCGCGTCGAAGAGCCCGACCTCGGTGAGCGCCGCGCGACGCAGATAAAGGCAGAAGCCGACGGTGACGGGCACCGGCACCGAGCGCCCGTTATTGGCCGCGCGCGCCGCAGCATCCAGCCGCTCCAGGCTTTCGCCGAAGGGCAGCGGCCCGCCCTTGAGCGAGGGGTAGGAGCAGAGCGTCGCGTCATTGGAGAAGGGCGAGACGCTGGCGATGCGTGGCCCCGCATAGGCGTGGCCGGCGAGCCGGGAGAGCCAGCCCGCGGGCACTTCCGTATCAGCGTTCAAGAGCACGACATCCCGCGCCCCCGCCTCCTCGATGCCGCGATTGATGGAGGCGACGAAGCCGAGGTTGCGCGGATGGCGGATGAGGTGGATGAAGCGCCGCGCCGCGAGACGATCAAGATAGCGGGAGAGAGCGGGCTCGGGCGAGAAATCGTCGATCACCGTGATGCGGTGCAGCGGGCCGCCGAGGCCGGGGCGCCGATCCCGCAACAGGCTGGCGAGGCAGCGGCGGGTTTCGGCGAAGCCGCGATAGACCGGCAGGATGACATCGACGGCCAACCCCTCCGGCAGGCCGAGCGGGCCGCCGAGCGCCGGCATCGCATCCTCGATCCGGAACTGCCGCTCGGTCGGCAAGCCTTGCTGGCGGCCGTGGCGGAGATGGTAGAGGAGCGGATCATCCGCCGCTTCCGGCACTTGGTTGACGTAGAAGTTCACGTCGAAATGCGGATGCGGGTTGCGCCCTTCCTGCGCGCCGAAGAGCACGAAATGCAGCAGCGGATTGAGCCCCGCCTCCAGCACATCCGGGTTCTGCAGGAGATACCAGGAGGTGGAGAAGAAGGCGTTGGGGTCCCGCCCCTCATAGGCGCCCCAATGGCGGTAATGGTGGAAGGGATCGACGCCGGCCGCCCGGATATCCGCATAGGTATCGAGGTAGAAGGCGGCGTCGAAATAACGCGCCTCGATCTCCTCGCTCACGGTCGGTCTTTCACTCAGCGCGGCCTCCTCGGCGGATGGCGGATCATCCGCCGGGCAGCATCTTACTACCATCCCCTTGGTAAAATACTGAGAGCCGCCCACCGCCATCGGCCCCGGGCCCAGGATTACCGCTCCAGGATGGCTGCCCTGCCGCCAGCCGCGCGAAACTTTGCGCTCGATCAAAGAATGACAGCGCCCGCCCTGCCTTGATCCGGCCATCGAGACGAGGGAGACAACGATGACATCGATGATCATGACGGCAGCGGCGATGGGGCTTCTGGCGCTCGGCGGCGCGGCCTTGCGGCCCGGCGCGGCCCAGGCACAGAGCGCCCCGGCGCCCGGCCCTAGCGCGACGACGGCACCGGCCGAGCCGGGCGGGCTCTTCGGCGCCGCGCCCCGGCCCAAGCGGGCGGGCACCTTCGAGGTCAGCCTCGGCGCGATCGGCGTCATTCCCGAAACCTCATCGAGCCATATCACCCCGATCGGCGGCGGGGTGAACGCCTCGGGCGGCGTCTCGCCCGAGCTGACGCTGAGTTATTTCGTGACCGATCACTGGTCCCTGCAACTCATCGCCGCCAGCACGCATCACCGCATCTCGGCCGGCGATAGCGCGCTCGGCCATGTCGATGTCGGCTCCGCCTGGGTGCTGCCGCCGACGCTCACGCTTGACTACAACTTCATGCCCGACCGCCGCTTCAGCCCCTATGTCGGCCTCGGCCTCACCGTCGCCTTCTTCTACGCGACGAGCCCTTCCGAGCCCGTGATCCAGAAGTTCAACCTGACGACTGCCGTGGGGCCCGCGATCGACCTCGGCTTCGACTACGCGCTGAGCGGCCCGTGGTACGCCAATTTCGACGTGAAGCAGATGTTCCTTGAGACAAGCGCGAATATCACGAGCGCGGTCGGCCCGGTAAAGGCGACGACCTGGCTGAACCCCACGGTGGTCGGCGCCAGCATCGGCTACCGCTTCTGAGCACCCTGCGCACGACCGCCCGCCATCAAGCCCGCCTGCCGCACCAGGGCGACGAGGGGGGTGATATCGAAGATCTCCTCCCCTTCCCGCCCGATCGGCAGCAGCGGGCGGATGGCGGCGGCGAGGGCGCGCAGCCCCGACCCGATCGCCTCCAGCGGGATGCCCCGCCGGTCGATCGCCCAGACCGCGCAGATCACTTCGAGCGTCACCACCGTCCAGGCCGGGCCGAAGCTCCGCACCGTCTCATGCACGGATTGCGGCGCATTGCCGGCGACATCCTCCACCCCATCATCCACCTGGCCGGAATAGTTCAGCAGCGCAGGCGCGGCGGCCTGCCGCACGGCCGAGACATTGGCCGCCGCGATATGGCCGAGATTGAGGAACTGCACCCCGCCGATGGCGCCGCCCTCCGCCGCGAGACCCGTGGGCAGGCCGGAAAACCCCGGCCATTGCTGCTTGTGGATGCGCTGGCCGGCCGCCTCGATGACCTTCGCCATGGCCTGGCGCAGCATATCGAGCGCGAGGCAGGCGGCGGTTGTCTCCATATTGCCATGCGAGAGGAAGCTGTCGCTCGCGGTCTCGATCAGCGGATTGTCACAGGCGGCCGATAGCTCGGCCTCGATCACCGCATGCGCGAAATCATAGGCCGCTTCGGCCGCTCCGTGGATTTGCGGGATGCAGCGAAAACTCAACGGGTCTTGCAGCAGCCGCGCCTCCCCCGGCTGCCAGAGCCGGCTTTCGGTGAGCGCCTGACGCAGCGCGTGGCCGGTGCGGATCTGCCCCGGCTGGCCGCGGGCGCGATCCACCTCCTCCCGCCAGGCGGTGAGATTGCCGCGAAACCCCTCGATGGCCAGCGCCCCCGCGAGCGTCGCCGCATGCAGCAGCGCCCGGCTCTCGGCCAGGGCGAGCGCCGCCTCGGCCAGCATCAGGCTGTTCGAATTGAGCAGCGAGAGCGCTTCCTTGGCCGCGAGCGGGCCGATCGGCCGCGGCCCCGCGCCGCCCGCGCCGAGGCCGCGCTTGCCCGTCAGCGGTACTGCGAGCTGGCTCATGCCGACGATATCGGAGGCACCGAGCGAGGCGCCGAGCCGGGCTTGCGGCAGATCGTCGCTCGCCAGCCGCGCGAGCAGGCTTTCCACCAGCGCCGGGCGTATGCCCGACCGACCGCGCGCGAAAAGCGCAAGCTGGATCGCGAGCGCGCCGCGCACCACCTCGGGCGGGGCATCGGGGCCGGGGGCGATCGTCGCATGCCCGGTGATCATGAGCGTATTGTAGCGGCCGATCGCCGCCCGGCTGACGCCGAAATCCTTCTGGCTGCCGACGCCGGTGGTGATGCCATAGGCGGGCAGCCCCGCCTCCACCACCCGCTCGACCACCGCGCGGGCGCGGCCGACCGCCTCCCAGGCCTCGGGCGAGAGCGTGACCCGCGCCTCCCCCCGCGCGGCGGCGACAACCTCGGCCAAGGTCAGCGGCGCCGTGCCGAGCACGATGTCGGATCGTCCGGAGGAGACCGTTCCGGCCTCTGAAGCTATCGGCATGGGACCTCTTGGTGCGAGAGAATGTGTGTGGGAATCCGCTGGAATAGCCATACCCGCGTCATGCCCGGCTTCACGCCGGGCATGACGAATGGGACGAAGGCTTCTGCATCATTGTGACGGGCGCGCGGTTGATGAGACGATGCACGAGGCGGCGTGGCGCCTACTGCTCCTCGGCCTCGAGGGCGGGATACTCCGCCTCGATCTCGAGCAGCGTGGAGGCTTCCGCCTCCTCCACCTGTTCGAGCGTCCTGAGCTTGCGCCCCACCGCCCGCGCCCGGGTGCGCGCGCTCTCGATCGTGTTCGACATGGCGCTTGCATTCTTGGCGAGCTTGCCGAGCACGGCATCCATCTTCACCATCTCGGTCTTGGTGGCGCCGAGCAGGATGCGGATCTGGTCCGCCTTCTCTTCGAGGGCGAGCGTCACGTGGCCGAGCTGGACGGTGCGCAACAGCGCGGGGAAGAGGCTGGGCCCGAGGATCATCACCCGGCATTCGCGGCTCATCTCCTCCAGCAGCCCGGGCACGCGGGCGACTTCGGCATAGAGCCCGTCTGTCGCGAGGTAGAGCACGCCGAATTCGACCGTCACCGGCGGGTTGATGTATTTCTCGGCGATCTTGCGGCATTCGTCGCGCAAGCGCCGTTCGAGCCCCCGGCGGGCGGCGCGCTCGGCCTCGCCATCGCCGGCCTCGACCGCGGCGACCAGACGCTCGTAATCCTCGACCGGGAATTTCGCATCCACCGGCAGCCAGACGCGGGCGCCGCCGCGCATCGGCATGGCGACCGCGAAATCGACCATATCGTCGGTCTCCTCGCGCAGTTTGCGGTTGGCCTCGAAACTGCCGGCGGGCAGCACGTCTTCGAGCATGGCGCGCAACTGCGCCTCGCCCCAGCCGCCGCGCGTCTTGACATTGGTGAAGAGGCGCTTGATGTCGCCGATCTGGGTGGTGACGGCCTGCACATCGCCGAGCGCCTTCTGCACGGCGGCGAACTGGTCGATCACGCGGGCGAAGCTCTGCTCCATCTGCTTCTCGACCGCCGCATGCAGTTGCTCGTTCACCGTCGCCTGCATCTCGGCGAGGCGCTTCTCGTTGCTTTCGCGCAAGAGGGTGAGCTGCTGATCGAGGGCGGCGGCCGCGCGGCGCTGCTCTTCGAGCGCCTTGTCCCGCATCGCATCCATCGCGAGGGCAACCTTGCTCGTCGCCTCGGTGATCTGCTCGAAGGCTTTGGCGAGCGCGCCGGTGGTGCCGGTCTGGATCGCGGCGGCGATGCCGCGCTCGGCATTGGCGATGTGCAGGCGCGTGGTGTCCTGCTCGGCGCGCAGCCCCTGGAGGATCTGTTCCGAATGCAGGCGGAGGCGCTCGGCCGTGCCTTCCCCGCCCGCGGCGGCGGCGCGCGCAGCGAGGAAGCCGAGGAGGCCGAGGACGAGGCCGATGAAGCCGAGGAGGAGGGCGATGAGATCAGCGATCATGCGGAGCCTTCTACCGCGCCGCCGCCGCGCCCGCCATCACCCATGCCGCGCGCCCCCGCCCTCAGACCATCACCTTCACATAGGAACCGGGCGCGTCTTCGATGATAGTGACGTTCTGGCCCGGCATGCGCGCGGGCACGGTTTCCGGCGCCAGCCGCGCGACCCAGCGCTGCCAGTCCGGCCACCAGGAGCCGGCGATCTCGACCGCGCCTTCTTCCCAGGCCTCCGGCGTTTCCGGCGTGTCGTTCGAGACCCAATGGCTGTATTTGCCCGAATTAGGCGCATTGACGACGCCCGCGATATGGCCCGAGGCCGCCAGCACGAAGCGCTTCTGCCCCTTCATGTATCGGAGCCCGGCATAGGTGGAGCGCCAGGGCGTGATATGGTCCTCCCGCGCCGCCAGCATATAGATCGGCAGGTTGACGCGGCCGAGATCGATCGGCACGCCGCAGAGGCTGATGCCGCCCGGCTCGCGCAGCTTGTTCGCCTGATACATGTTGCGCAGATAGAAGCTGTGCATGGCCGCCGGCATGCGCGTGCTGTCCCCGTTCCAGTAGAGCAGATCGAAGGGGAACGGCTCGTTGCCGAGAAGGTAGTTGTTGACGACGAAAGACCAGATGAGATCGTTGGCGCGGAGCATGTTGAAGGTCTGCGCCATTTCGGCGCCTTCCAGATAGCCGCGCTTGTTCATCTTCTCTTCGAGCGCCTGGATCTGCTGCTCGTCGATGAAGACGCCAAGCTCCCCCGCCTCGGTAAAGTCGATGAGCGTGACGAGGAAGGTGGCGGAGCGGATGCGCTTATCCTTCTTCACCGCCATATAGGCGAGCGTCGAGGAGAGCAGCGTGCCGCCGAGGCAATAGCCGATGGCGTTGATCTCCCGCTCCCCGGTGATGCGCTCGATCGCATCGAGGGCGGCGAGGATGCCCTCCTGCATGTAATCCTCGAAATCCTTGGCGGCGAGTTCCTCGTCCGGATTGACCCAGCTCACCATGAAGACGGTGTGGCCCTGGGAGACCGCCCAGCGCACGAAGCTGTTCTTCTCCCGCAGGTCGAGGATGTAGAACTTGTTGATCCAGGGCGGGATGACGAGCAGCGGGCGCTTCAGCACCGTCTCGGTCGTCGGCGCGTATTGGATGAGCTGCATGAGCGGCGTCTGCCAGACGACCTTGCCGGGGCTCGTCGCGATATTCTCGCCCAGGCGAAACGCTTCCGTATCGGTCATGCGGATGCGCAGCCGGCCGCGCCCGCGTTCGAGATCGGAGAGCAGGTTGGTGAGGCCGCGCAGCAGGTTCTCGCCACCGGTTTCGACCGTGCGGCGCAGCACCTCGGGGTTGGTCATCACGAAGTTGGACGGGCTCAGCGCATCGACGAATTGGCGCGAGTAGAAATCGACCTTCTGGGCGACCTTCGGATCCAGCCCATCGACATCCTTCACCACCTCCTGCACGAAGCGGGCCGAGAGCAGGTAGCTCTGCTTGATGAAGTCGAAAATCTCGTTGTCCTGCCAGGCGCCATCCTTGAACCGCCGATCGCGCGGATCAGCGGTGATCACGGGGTCGGTTTCGATCCCCATGATGCGGCGCGTGGTATTCTGCCAGAGCGCCATATAGTCCTGCCAGAGCCCCATCTGCGCCTGCATCAGCCGGGCGGGATTGGCCATGAGGCGGGCGGTCATCTCCAGGAAGGCCGCGCCGATATTGAGCGGATCGGCCCCGGCCGGCGCGGCCGCGCCCTCATTGCCCTGGCGCTTCAGCCAGCCGGCGATGATGCGCTGGGAACGCTCGGCGATATCGGCCATGGTGCTGCGCACGCGTTCAGGATCGGGCAGGCGGATATCCTCGATCCCGGGCTTCTCGCTATCCGCCATGAGACGATCCTTTCCGGCTGTCTTTGCTTGGGTTAGATCAGGCTCCGCCAGATCAGGACGGGATGCCTCATGTTTCCAGCCAATTCAGAGGGTAAGCCCCGGCAGGCGCGGGTTCAACCCACCGCCGTCACAGGGTCGCCCCGCGCGGGGCGGCGGTCAGCCGCTTCGAGCGGGCTTCTGCTCGCCCTGCTGCTCGGCGGCTGCGCCGGGCACGCGCCCTCGGCCAATCCGGTGAGCTGGTGGCACAATCTCGAGGGCGGGGAGATCGCCCAGGACAGGCCGCCGCCGCCCTTGGCGACCGCGCCCTATCCGCATATCGCCGCCAATCCGGTGCGGCCGGCGGGCATGCCCGATTGGGAATGGCAGGATCTGCAGGCGACCCTCGCCGCGCAAGGTGCCGCCGCCCACCAATATGCGGCAGAAAATCCGATCCCGGCGCTGAGCCATACCGCGCCGATCGCCGCGACCCCAGGCGCCGCCCCGCCGAGCTCATCCTCGCCGGTCGCCTCCACGCAGGACGCCTCCACGCAGGGCGCCGGGGGCACACCGACCCGCACGACGCCCGTGAAATCCGCGGCCGGAACCCCATCCCCCGCCGCTGCCGCAGAGACCGCGCAGATGGGGGGCGCGACAGGTACGAGCATGGCCGTCACCCCCGGATCGGATGCCGATGCCGCGGCGATCCGCCGCCTTGCCGCGGCCCAAGGCCCGGCCGGCGCGGCGGCCGCACTGCCGCCGGCGGCGACCGTCGCCGCGGCGACCGCCGCCGCCGAGCAGCCGCCGGGCGCCGCCGGCAGCGGCACGCCAAACGGCGCCGGCAGCGGCATCACCTTCGATACCCCAACGCCCCGCCCGAGCGGCGCCGGGCCCGCGCAAGTGCCGGTGACGGCCAGCGGCAAGCTCGCCAGCACGACGCAGCCCTTCGACGCGAATAACGGCCTCAGCGTGCCCGGCGCGCTCGCCCCTGAAACGCCGCTCTCCGCGCTCCAGGCAGGCGCCCCCGCCCTGCCCCATAGCGTGCCGGCGCCGCCCGCGGTGCCGGGCTTCGCCATTCCCGTGGTGCCCAGCACCTACGCGCCGCCCAAGGCCGCGCCCGAGCCCGCAGCCTATCAGCCGCCGCCACCCCTGCCGGACGTGCCGCCGGTGCTCGTCTCCTTCCCGGCCGGCACCGCCCGGCTCTCCCCCCCCATGCAGCGGGCCTTGCGCAAACTGCTCGACAACCGGGGCAGCGCCCATATCGCCGTGGTCGGCTTCGGCGATGCGCCGAGCAGCGCGCTCGCCGCCCAGTCGGCCGCCCTGCCGCTCGCGCTCGAACGCGCCCGCGCCATCCTAGTGCAACTGCGCGCGGATGGCGTCAGCGCCGGCGAGATCAGCACCTCGGCCGAGGCCGAAGGCAGCGGCGGGCTCGTTCGATTGGTGGATTGAGAAATCGGCGGATTGAGCAGGCGCGCATTTGCGCGTAACGCCTTCCTCCCCAGCCGCCTTCTTTTCGGGTTCCGCATCATGACCGAAGAATTCCATCGTATCCGCCGCCTGCCGCCCTATGTTTTCGCCGTGGTCAACAAGGCCAAGGCGGAAGCGCGCGCCGCCGGCGCCGATATCATCGATCTCGGCATGGGCAACCCCGATAGCCCGACGCCGCCGCATATCGTCGCCAAGCTCGTGGAAGCGGTGCAGGATCCGCGCACCCACCGCTACTCGGTCAGCCGCGGCATCACCGGGCTCCGCCGCGCGCTGGCCGGATACTACCAGCGGCGCTTCGGCGTGACGCTCGACCCCGAGACCGAGGTGATCGCGACGCTCGGCTCCAAGGAAGGGCTCGCCAATCTGGCGGCGGCCATCACCTCCCCGGGCGACACCATCATGGTGCCGAACCCCTCCTACCCCATCCACCAGTTCGGCTTCATCATCGCGGGGGCTGGCGTCCGCTCGATCCCGGCGACGCCGGATGACACGATGCTCGCCGCGATCGACCGCGCGGTGCGCCATTCCGTGCCGAAGCCGACGGCGCTGATCGTCAACTTCCCCTCGAACCCGACGGCGCATCTCGCCTCCCTCGATTTCTACAAGGAGCTGGTGGCGCTCGCCCGCCGGCACGAGTTC
This sequence comes from Acidisoma sp. C75, assembly GCF_054665095.1. Lineage (NCBI taxonomy): Bacteria > Pseudomonadati > Pseudomonadota > Alphaproteobacteria > Acetobacterales > Acidocellaceae > Acidisoma > Acidisoma sp. C75. The sequence continues at coordinate 14,225 of NZ_BAAFHD010000001.1, read as the reverse complement.
TTCATCCTCTCCGACCTCGCCTATGCCGAGCTTTATTTCGATGGCGAGCCGCCGCCCTCGGTGCTGCAGGTGGATGGCGCGAAGGAGGTGACGGTCGAATTCACCAGCATGTCCAAGACCTATTCCATGCCGGGCTGGCGCATGGGCTTCGCCGCCGGCAACCAGCGGCTGGTGACGGCGCTGACGCGGATGAAATCCTACCTTGATTACGGCGCCTTCACCCCCATCCAGGTCGCCGCCGTGACCGCGCTGAACGGCCCGCAGGATTGCGTGGAGCAGGCCCGCCAGCTCTATCGCGAGCGGCGGGACGTGCTCATCCCCGGCCTCGCCGCCGCCGGCTGGCAGGTGCCGAGCCCCGCCGGCTCGATGTTCGCCTGGGCGCCCATCCCGCCGCGCTACGCCCATCTCGGCAGCCTCGATTTCTCCAAGCTGCTGCTCGAGCGCGCGCAGGTCGCCGTCGCCCCCGGCATCGGCTTCGGCGAGCATGGCGATGGCCATGTGCGGATCGCGCTGGTCGAGAATACCCAGCGGCTGCGCCAGGCGGTGCGCAATATCCGCGCCTTCCTCGGCCAGGACGGCAACCATCCGCCGGCCCCGGCAGGGGCACCCGCCGCCGCCGCGCCCGTGGCGCAGGCCCCGGCATGAGCGCGCCTGACAAGACGGCGCTTCGCGTCGGCCTCGCCGGGCTCGGCACGGTCGGCGCCGGCACGCTTGCCCTGCTGCGGCAGAATGCCGGGGTGATCGCGGCCCGCGCCGGGCGGCCCATCACGGTGACCGCTGTTTCCGCGCGCGACCGTGGGCGCGACCGCGGCATCGCGCTCGACGGGCTTGCCTGGCACGAGGACCCATCCCGCCTCGCGGCCGATCCGGCGGTCGATGTTTTGGTCGAGGTGATCGGCGGGTCGGAAGGGGCGGCGGCGGATGCGGTGCGCGCCGCCATTGCCGCCGGCAAGCCGGTGGTGACGGCGAACAAGGCGCTGCTCGCGCTGCATGGCGCCGAGCTTGCCCGCGCGGCCGAGGCAAAGGGCGTGACGCTCGGTTTCGAAGCGGCGGTCGCCGGCGGCATCCCGGCCATCAAGGCGCTGCGCGAGGGCCTGGCGGCCAATGAAATCCGCGGCATCTCCGGCATCCTCAACGGCACCTGCAACTACATCCTGACGGTGATGCGCGAAGAGGGCCGGGATTTCACCGAGGTTCTGGCCGATGCGCAGAAGCTCGGCTATGCCGAGGCCGATCCTTCCTTCGATATCGACGGCATCGACGCCGCCCATAAGCTCGCCATCCTCGGCGCGCTGGCCTTCGGCCGGCCGGTGGATTTCGCCGGGCTGCATGTGGAGGGCATCCGCCGCGTCTCGGCGCTCGATATCGCCTTCGCCCGCGAGCTTGGCATGCGCATCAAGCTGCTCGGCATCGCGCGCCGCGAGCCGGGCGGCGTCTCCATGCGCGTGCATCCGGCCATGGTGCCGGAGCGGGAGGAGATCGCGCAGGTCGATGGCGTGTTCAACGCCGTGGTGGCCGAGGGGGATGCGGTCGGCCGCGTCATGCTCATGGGGCGCGGCGCCGGCGCCGGGCCCACGGCTTCCGCCGTCGTCGCTGATCTCATCGATCTCGCGCGTGGGCGTCTCACCCCGATCTGGGGCACCGAAGGGCATGCGCTGGAAGCCCTGCCCGCCCAGCCGATGGCCGCCCATCAGGGCGCCTATTACCTGCGCCTCATGGTGCTCGACCGGCCGGGCGTGATGGCCGATGTGACGGCCGTGCTGCGGGACGAGGGCGTCTCGCTGCAATCCATGCTCCAGCATGGCCGGGCGCCCGGCGAAGCGGTGCCGATCGTGCTCGTAACACATGAGACCCAGGAAGCCGCGATGATGCGGGCGTTGGCGCAGATCGCGGCCCTCTCCAGCGTGCTTGAACCCCCGGCGCTGATCCGCATCGGCGCGGTGTGATGGGGCGGGCTTCGCCCTGATTTTCCGAATCGCCCGCGGCTGCGCTAGGCTCGCCCTCGCGCCGCAGAGCCGAGGCAGGCCCGGCTTCATGCCAGGCAGCGAGCCCGTCGCGCGGCGCGGAGACGGGTAGATCCACGCCGCTGCGCCGTGGATGACGGCGATAAAGACGAACCAGAAGGAGCACGCCATGGCCCTGCCAACACGGCAACACACCGATCGCAACCTGGCGCTGGAACTGGTCCGCGTGACGGAGGCCGCCGCCATCGCCGCCGCCAAATGGATCGGCCGCGGCGACAAGAACGCGGCCGACGGCGCCGCCGTGGAAGCCATGCGGCATGCTTTCGATTCGGTCGCCATCTCCGGCACCGTCGTCATCGGCGAGGGTGAGATGGACGAGGCGCCGATGCTCTATATCGGCGAGAAGGTCGGCCAGGGCGGCCCCGAGATGGATATCGCGGTCGATCCCCTGGAAGGTACCGAGATCGTCGCCAAGGGTGCCGCCAACGGCATGGCGGTCATCGCGCTCGCCGATAAGGGCCGCTTCCTGCATGCGCCCGATATCTACATGCAGAAGATCGCCGTCGGCCCCGGCCTGCCGCAAGGCGTCGTCGATCTCGACGCGCCGGAGAGCGCCAATCTGCGCAACCTCGCGCGGGCCAAGAAGGTCGATATCTCGGATCTCTTCGTCTGCATCCTCGATCGGCCGCGCCATGCCGAAACCATCGCGCGGTGCCGCGAGGCCGGCGCCCGCATCATGCTGATCGAAGCGGGGGATGTTGCCGGCTGTATCGCGACCGCCCTGCCGGGCAGCGGCGTCGATCTCTATCTCGGCTCGGGCGGCGCGCCCGAGGGGGTGATCGCAGCGGCCGCCCTTCGCTGCATGAACGGGCAGATGCAAGGCCGCCTGCTCTTCGAGGATGAGGCGCAGGTGGAGCGGGCAAGCGGCATGGGCATCACCGACCCCGACCGGAAATACAGCCTGCACGAAATGGCCGGCGGCGACGTGATGTTCGCGGCGACCGGGGTGACGGCCGGGCCGATGCTGCGCGGCGTACTGCGCAGCGAGGTCGGCGCCGTGACCCATTCCGTCGTCATGCGCTCCAAATCCGGCACCGTCCGCTTCGTCGAAGCGCATCACGACTTCAGCATCAAGCACTGGTCGAGCGCGCGATGAGCGGCGGCCGGAGGATCAGGCGCTGAGCGCCTTCGCGGCCGACCGCGCGGCCGACCCGCTGGACGAGCGGGTTTTGGGGATCGAGACGAGCCTGACCGGCCGGCGCTGGCTGTGGCGGCCAGGCGCCCTCGGGGTGCCGGCGCATCTCGGCCTCGGCCTCGCCCAGAGGCTGGACCTGCCGGAGATCGTCGGCCGGCTGCTCGCCGCCCGCGGCATCGGGATCGAGAAGGCAGCGCATTTCCTGCAGCCGACGCTCCGCGCCCTGCTGCCCGACCCTTCGACGCTGATCGACATGGACAAGGCGGCCGCCCGCCTCGCCGCCGCCGTCACGCGGGGCGAAAGCATCGGCATCTTCGGCGATTACGACGTGGACGGCGCTTGCGCGACGGCGCTGATGGGGGAGCTTCTACGCGCCTTCGGCTGCGCGGTGCGCACCCATATTCCGGACCGCACGAGCGAGGGCTACGGCCCCAATGCCGCAGCTCTCTCCGCGCTCGCGGATCATGGCTGCACCCTCGTCCTCTGCGTCGATTGCGGCACGGCGGCGCATGAGCCGCTCGGGGCCCTCGCCGGCCGCGCCGATGTGCTGGTGCTGGACCACCACAAGGCCGAGGGGCCGCCACCCGCCATCCTCGCCACCGTCAACCCCAACCGGCTCGATTGCCGCTCCGGCCAGGGCAGCCTGTGCGCCACCGGCATCGCCTTCCTCACCGCCGTCGCCCTGCTGCGGCATTTGCGGCGGGACGGCTTCTTCGCGGCCGGCCGCGCCGAGCCCGACCTCATGCGCCATCTCGACCTCGTGGCGCTGGCGACGGTCTGCGACGTGATGCCGCTGACGGGGCTCAACCGCGCCTTCGTGGCGCAAGGGCTGCGGGTGATGGCGCGCGGCGGCCGGCCGGGCATCGCCGCCCTGCTCGCGGTGGCCCAGGTGCGCGGCGCGCCGACCGCCATGAGCTGCGGCTTCGCCCTCGGCCCGCGCATCAATGCCGGCGGCCGGGTGGCCGATTCGAGCCTCGGCCTCCGCCTGCTGTTGACCGAGGATGCCGAGGAAGCGCGGGAAATCGCCGAGCTGCTGGACAGCGTCAATCGCCAGCGGCAGCAGATCGAACTCGGCGTGATGGAGGAGGCGATGCGCCTGGCCGAGGCGCAGAGCGCCGCCGGGGCGCCCGTGCTGCTGGTGGGCGGGAGCGGCTGGCATGCCGGGGTCGTCGGCATCGTCGCCGGGCGGCTCAAGGAAAAGTTCAACCGCCCGGCTTGCGTCATGGCGATTGCCGAGGGCCGGGCGACCGGCTCGGGCCGCTCGGTGCCAGGGGTCGATCTGGGTGCCGCGGTGCTCGCCGCGCGGCAGCTCGGGCTGTTGGAGCGCGGCGGCGGGCATGCGATGGCGGCGGGGTTTTCCCTGCCCGAGGCCGGCATCGCCGCTTTCGAGACCTTCCTGCATGAGCGGCTGGCGATGGCGGCCGATCTGCCGCCGGCCGCCGCCCTGCTGGTGGAAGGCGTGCTGACGGCGCGTGGCGCGACGGTGCCGGTTGCCGAGCATCTCACCCGCCTCGCCCCTTTCGGCCAGGGCAATGACGAGCCGCTGCTGGTCGTGAGCCACGCGCGCGTGGCCAAGGCCGACCGCATCGGCAAGGACGGCGCCACCATCCGCGCGATCCTGGAGGGCGAAGGCGGCGGCCGGCTCAAGGCGCTGCTGTTCCGCGGCAAGAGCGGCCCGCTCGCCGAGGCGCTGCTCGATCCCGGGCGCCGGCCGCTGCACCTCGCGGGGCATTTGCGGGCGGAGGAGTGGAACGGCCAGGTGAGCGCCAGCTTCTTCGTGCAGGATGCCGCCTGGGCCTGACCGGCGCGACCCTGCTTTGCGCCGCCGCCGCGCGCCATTCCCGCCGGCGGGGCTTGATTCCGCCCCGCGCCTCGGCTACCCACCGCCCACCGCTGAATGACGCGCCCAACCGGCGCCGATCCTCGTGCGGCACGGCCTGTCCCGTTCGTCTAGAGGCCTAGGACACCGCCCTTTCACGGCGGTAACAGGGGTTCGAATCCCCTACGGGACGCCAATTTTTTCAATAAGTTAGATGTGGTTGTGGCGCCGCTGAGGGCGCCATACGACTTATAGATCCGTCCGACCTTGCGTCCTTCGGCGAGCGGAAACAGACCTTCGAGTGCCCCGACCGAGGCTGCTCAGGGCGCGCAGTCTGGTGCAAATGGCTTACTCGAAGTGGGTGATGTTTGTGCCCCTCGTGCTGTAGACGAGGGCGCGCCCTTCAGGCTGCGGCCATGCCGGATGCGTGGCACGGGCTGCGTTCCAGGCACCGGCTACCTCGCGGGCCGCGCGCTTGGGTTCGGCGGATAGGCTGTGCTCCGTGAGGTCGCGCTCATAGTGAAGAATGATGCCATCATCGACAGCCTCAGGCTCGACCCCGGCTTGGCTGCAGTAGCGGGCAAACCGCGCCAGGTGGAACCGCTTGCCGACACCAGTGCCGAGTAAGGGCAGGATTGCCATCCAGGCTGCGGAAGGCTTGTCCCGGAGCCGGCTCTGCACCTTGACGATGCCAACCTGCCGCCCCTTGCGGGGCGAAGGCGCCAGCAAGACGACGCGGTCTTGTCAGGCGAGTCGGAAGCGGTCTGGATGCGCCAAGGAGGCCGTCACGACCTGCGAAAGGCGATCAGCGGGGCGGAAAGATAGGCCCGCTCGGCGCAGGCTGCCGCCAGGAATGGTGCGAATTGAAGCGATGCGATAGCTGAAACAACTACGCGGCCGTGATCACCTCATCTCCGGGATGGGTCAAATGTTCTTCGCTCATTCGACAGCCCGCGCCGACAAGGCCGATTGGGAGCCTTACGCGGAGCATTGGCGAAAGGTCGCCCGTCTCGCCAGCGCACGCGCCGCCAAGTTCGGCGCCGAGACCGCGGCGGGGATCGCCGGCGAGTTCCACGATCTCGGTAAATTGACGCGCGCCTATCAGGATTACATCGCAGGCGGCGCGCGGCAGGGGCCTGATCATTCCACAGCCGGCGCGCGGGAGCTGCTGGCTTTGGCGCAGGGCCGCGAGGATGGGCTGATGGCCGAGCTGCTGGCCTATGCCATCGCAGGGCACCATGCCGGCCTGCCGGATAAGACCGGCGCGAGTGACGGAACCCTCACCGAACGCCTGGCGCGCCAGGATCTTCCCGCGCTCGATCCCGCCTGGCGCGCCGAGCATTCGCAGAACCCATCCCGCCTGAGGCCGCCGAGCTTCAAAGCCGAGGGAAGCGAGGCCGCCTTCCAGCTCGCCTTTCTCGGCCGGATGCTGTTCTCCTGCCTCGTGGATGCTGATTTCCTCGCGACCGAAGCCTTCTATGCGGAGCGCGATGGGCGGCCGGTGGATCGCGCCTGGCCGGCCTTGCCTGACATTATTGATGGTTGCATCGCAGCACTCGATCGGTATCGGGCGGGACTTGCAAAGAGCGGGACCGACCCTCAGCTTCTCGCCATCCGGGCGGAGAGTTTCGCGGCCGCCGTCGCCCAAGCGGCTGCGGATCCCGGCGTATTTACGCTTGATTTGCCAACCGGAGCCGGCAAGACGCTCACCTCCCTCGGCTTCGCGCTTCACCACGCCAAGGCGAAGGGGATGCAGCGCATCATCTACGCCATTCCCTTCACCTCGGTGATCGATCAGACAGCCGCGATCTTCCGCAGCATCCTGGGCGAGGATGTGGTTCTCGAGCATCATTCCGCGCTCGACGCATCGGCTCGGCCGGAGGAGGGAGAGCCGTACGACCGGCAATCGGCCGAGGCCAAACGCAGGCGGGCGGCAGAGAACTGGGAAGCGCCGGTCGTCGTCACCACCAATGTGCAGCTTTTCGAGAGCCTCTTCGCGCATCGCCCGTCCCGCTGCCGCAAGCTGCACAACATCGTGCGCAGTGTCATCATCCTCGACGAATGCCAGACCGTCCCCCTGCATGTTCTTCGGCCGGCGATCGCGGCCCTGCGGGAACTCTGCCGCGCCTATGGCTGTTCCCTCGTGCTGTGCACGGCGACGCAACCCGCCTTGCTGGAGCCTGATTTTTCCGGCGGGTTTCAGCAGGCGCGCGCCTTGGCGCCCGATGCGGCCGCCCTGCATCGGCAGCTGCGGCGGGCAACGCCACGGCTCCGAGGCTCTTTGAGCGATGCCGCGCTCGTGGGTGAGCTTGGTGAGGCAAGCCAAGGTCTCGTCATCGTCAATAGCCGCGCCCATGCGCTCCGGCTCTACAATCTGGCGCGCGCGGAGGGGCTTGCGGGCCTGACCCATCTCAGCACGCGGCAAACCGCGACGGACCGCGCGGCCATCCTCGCGCGGGTGAAGGCCGGGCTGAAAGCAGGCACGCCCTGCCGGGTAATTGCCACCAGCTTGATCGAAGCCGGGATCGATATTTCGTTTCCCCGCGCCTGGCGGGCGGAAGCGGGGCTTGACCAGATCATTCAGGCGGCGGGGCGCGTCAACCGAGAAGGACAAGCGCCGGCCACGGAGAGTTTTATCGATATCTTCGCGGCGGAAGCCCCACCGCCACCGGAGATTGCGCGCTTCGCGGAGGTGATGCGTCAGGTCGCCGAACGCCACCGCGATGATCTGTTCAGCGCGGCGGCGATCAACCGCTACTTCCGGGAAGTCTATTGGCAGGCGGGGCCGGCCCTTGACCGCACGATGATGCCGGGCCCTGCGGGCACGCAGCCGCAAGCGGTGATGGAACAGTTCAGCGTCTCAAGCGGCAGAACTGACTTTGCCTATCGCCGGGTGGGTGAAAACTTCCGCCTCATCAAGGACGGCATGGCTCCGGTCATCATCAAGAATGAGCGGGCGGCGCAGGATATCTTCGCCAATCTCGCATCCGGCCGGCTTTCGCCGGGTGCCGCCGCGCGCGGCCTGCAACCTTTCCTCGTGCAGGTGCCGCCACACTATCGGCGTCTGCTGCTGGACAATAAGCACGCGACTTTTGTCGCGGGACTCGACGATCGGTTCTGCGTGCTGCAAAGCGAAAATCTATACACGCCCGAAACGGGTCTTGCCTGGGAACAGGCCGATGAGGTTGAATTGACGTACTCGATCATCTAGCCGCGCGCAGGGCTTTACGAGCGGCTGGCACACAGACGGGAGGATCGCATGGCGTTCGGCATTCGGCTTTGGGTCGGCGGGCGCTATGCCTGCTTCACCCGGCCGGAAATGAAGGTCGAGCGGGTCTCCTACGAGGTGATGACCCCATCGGCCGCGCGCGGCATTCTCGAAGCCATACACTGGAAGCCCGCGATCCGTTGGGTGATCGACGAGATCCATGTGCTCAAGCCGATCCGCTTTCAGTCCATCCGGCGGAATGAGGTGGCGGAGAAGATTCCGGTGCGCTCCGTCGCCTCCGCCATGAAGAGCGGCGCCGTCGGCGACTTGTTCCTGAAAGTCGAGGATGCGCGGCAGCAGCGCGCGGCGACCCTGCTGAGCGATGTCGCCTATGTCATCGCGGCCCATTTCGAGATGACGGGGCGCGCAGGCCCCGAGGATAATCCGGCCAAGCATCTCGACACCTTCAATCGCCGCGCGCGACGTGGGCAATGCTTCCAGCAGCCCTCCCTCGGCACGCGCGAATTTCCCGCGGAGTTCCGCTTGATCGAGCCGGAGACCGCCATGCCGGTGGCCGAGACGCAGGATTCCACGCTCGGCTTCGGCACCCCGCGCGATCTCGGCTTCATGCTCTACGATATCGACCATGCCGGGGACCGGCATTCGCTCTTCTTCCGCGCCGAACTGCGCGATGGCGTGCTGCGCGTTCCGCAGCCTGGCTCATCGGAGATCAGGGGATGAACGAAAACCCTGAGGGTTCCGAAGTGTGGACCTCCGGTCCTCAAGGTCAGCGATTCTGGTCGGTTTGGACCCCGGCAGAAAGGCCCACTGATCGTCTTAGGCAGCCTAGGCGGCCAGATGTGTGCCACTAGCGGCCAGGAGGTGTCAAGCATTTCGTCTAGGTGTATCGCTTACAGCGATACACCTCTCATAGAAGGATGTATTTTGTACCTGGAACTTGATATGCTCGGGCGCCTCGCCGCCGCAGTCGCCTCCTAACCTTCTGGAGGCGTGGGTAGAAACTATGACCGGTGTATCGCGTGTAACGCAATGAACGGGCGGCGAGGCGCTCCGAGGGGCAGATAATGATTCTTTCCTCACTAGCCGCGACCTATGAGCGCATGGCCCGCCGGGGCGAGGTTCCGGTCTTCGGCTATTCGCAGGAGAAAATCGCCTTCGTCATCAGCCTCGGCGACGACGGCAGGCCCGTTGGCGCGCCGCATGATCTGAGGCAGAGCGAGGGGAAGAAACGCGTGCCGGCGATCCTTTCAGTGCCACAGCCGACAAAGCGCACATCAGGCATCGCACCAAATTTCCTGTGGGACAAGTCGGCTTATGTCCTGGGTGTCACCGCCGGCGAGGGCAAGCGCACGGCGCTAGAACACGCCGCCTTTATCGACCGGCATCGTCTTTGGCTCGCCGCCACCGAGGATCAGGGGCTGCGCGCCTTCCTCGCCTTCCTCGACTGGTGGAAGCCGGAGCGTTTCGCCGAACTCGCCTGGCCCGAAGAATTACGCGACCAGAACATCGTCTTTGCCCTCGAAAGCGAGCGGCTGGACCGTATCTTCTTGCACGATCGCCCGGCCGCCCGGGCGCTTTGGGCACAGATCGGCGTCGATGAGGAAGCGAACCGCACCGTCTGCCTCGTTTCCGGCGAGGAGGCGCCGGTTGCCCGTCTGCATCCGGCAATTAAAGGCGTCTGGGGCGCGCAGTCCTCCGGCGCCTCCATCGTTTCCTTCAATCTCGATGCTTTCACATCCTACGGCCACGAGCAGGGCGACAATGCCCCCGTCTCGGTCGCCGCCGCCTTCGCCTATACCACCGCGCTCAATACGCTGCTCGACCGCAGCCGCAACCAGTGCCTGCAGATCGGCGATGCCTCGGTCGTCTTCTGGGCCGAAGCGGCGGAGGAGGCCGCGGCAGATGCGGCGGAAGATGCCTTCGCCGCCTTCTGGCAGGCCGATGAGCGTGCCGAAGCCAAACCACTCGGCGCCTGGCTGGACCGCATCCGCCAGGGCAAGCCCCTCTCGGAATGGCGGAAGGATGCGCCGGAAGACGTGCGCTTCCATGTTCTGGCACTCGCCCCCAATGCCGCCCGGCTTTCCATCCGCTTCTACATTGCGGATGATTTCCGCGAGATCGCCGCGCGCTATGCGGCGCATCAGCAGCGCCTTGCGGTCGATCCGCCGCCGCCCCAAGGCACCATCGCCTTCTGGCGCATGGCGCAGGAAACCGCCGTGCTCGGCAAGCGCGAGAACATCGATCCGCATCTGGCGGGGGATTGGCTGCGCGCCATCCTCACCGGCGCGCCCTATCCGCTGACGCTGCTCACCAGCCTCATCATCCGCATCCGGGCGGACCATCAGATCAACGGACTCCGCGTCGCGATCCTCAAATCCGTCCTCATCCGCAATTTCAACAGGGAGGTGCCGGTGTCGCTTGATCCGGCTTTCAAAGACCCAGGCTATCTCCTGGGGCGTCTCTTCGCCGTCTATGAGCAGATCCAGGTGGCGGCCCTCGGCACCGGTGTGAACGCGACGATCCGCGACAAGTTCTATGGCGCCGCCTCCAGCCAGCCGCGCAAGGTGTTCCACCTGCTCGATGCGGGCTCCGCCAATCACCTCTCCAAGGTCGGCAAGCAGAGCCCGGGAAGGCGCGTCAACCTCGAGAAGACCCTCGGCGGCATCATGGAAATGATGGAGCCTGCGGCCGAGCCCTATCCGGCAAGCCTGCCCGACAAGTCCCAGGCGCTCTTCGCCCTCGGCTACTACCACCAAAAGAACGATTTCTTTCGCAAGGCCGAAGAGGCCGCCGCCAAGAAGGACGCCGCTCCATGACCGCGCTCGCCAACCGCTACGATATTGTCTTCCTGTTCGACGTGACGCGCGGCAACCCGAACGGAGACCCCGATGCGGGCAACCTGCCGCGCATCGACCCCGAGACCAATCACGGCCTCGTCTCGGATGTGTCGCTCAAGCGCAAGATCCGCAACTACACGGAATTCGCGAAAGGCGCAGAGGTCGGCTGGCGAATCTATGTGCAGGAAGGTTCGGTACTCAACGAGCGGCACCGCGAAGCCTATCGCGCCATCCGCCCCGGCAACGACAAGGTGGATAAGGACGCCAAGCTCAATCCCCAGAGCGATGACGAGGCACGTCGCCTCACTGCTTTCATGTGCGAGAATTTCTACGACGTCCGCACCTTCGGAGCGGTGATGAGCACAGGCATCAACGCCGGTCAGGTGCGCGGCCCGGTACAGGTCGCTTTCGCGCAATCGATCGAGAAGATCCTGCCGCTCGAAATTTCCATCACCCGCATGGCGGCGACCAGCGAGAAGGAGAAGGCCGACCGTTCCAAAAGCGAAGGCGACGAGCGGACCGAAAATCGCACCATGGGCCGCAAATACATCGTGCCCTACGGCCTCTACCGCGCGCATCTCTTCGTCAATGCCAAGCTCGCCGAACGCACGGGCTTCGATCAGGCCGATCTCGATCACCTCTTCGAGGCGCTGAAAGCCATGTTCGAGCTTGATCGCTCGGCCGCGCGGGGGGAGATGTCCGCCCGCCGCGTCATCGCCTTCAAGCATGACTGCGCGCTGGGCCGCGCACCGGCGGCCGAGCTTTTCCGGCGCGTCTCGGTCGCGCGGGTCTTCGGCGGCGAAATCTATGAGCTGGCGAGCGAGCGGTTGGACAATCTGCCGCCCGCCCGGCGCTACGAGGATTACACCGTGACCGTCGATCGGGCCGGCATGCCCGAAGGGGTCGAGATCCTCGACATTCTCTGAGCCAGGATGAGCGGGATGGACGGCGAGGCTCCGATCCCGATCTCGGCCCTGCAGCACGCCGTCTTCTGCCTCCGCCAGGCCGCGCTGATCCATATCGAGCGGCTGTGGGAGGAAAACCGCCAGACGGCGGAAGGGCGTGTGCTGCATGAGTCCGCGCATGAGCCGGGGGCGCGCAGGCGGGGCGTGGTGCGGCGCGTAACCGCTCTGCCGGTGGCGAACCTCCGGCTCGGGCTCGCCGGCGTCACCGATCTGGTAGAGTTTCGCGCGGGTGCCGAGGGCGAGATCGCCTTCCCGGTCGAATTCAAGCGCGGCAAGCCGAAAGCGCACCGGGCCGATGAGGTGCAGCTCTGCGCGCAAGCGCTCTGCCTGGAGGAGATGACGGGCCGGGCGGTGCCCGAAGGCGCGCTCTTCTACGGCGAGACCAAGCGGCGGCAGATCGTGGCGTTCGATGCCGCGCTTCGCCGCCTGACGGAGGAGACCGCGCTCGCCTTCGCCGGTCTCGTCCAACGCGGGGAGACACCGCCAGCCCGCTACCGCGCCGATCGCTGCCGCTCCTGCTCGCTCCTCGCCCTCTGCCGGCCGAAGATCATCGGCCGTTCTGCCGAGGCCTATCGCCGCCGCGCCATCGACGCAGCCTTGCGGGAGCCGCACGAATGAAGAAGCTCCTCAACACGCTGTATGTCACCAGCGAAGGGGCGGCGCTGCGCAAGGAGGGCGAAAACCTGGTCGCTGAGGTGGACGGGGTGGAGCGGGCGCGCGTGCCCTTCCACATGCTGTCCTCCGTCGTCGTTTTCGGGGGAATCCTGGTGTCACCGCCGCTGATCCAGGCGCTCGCGCCCTTGGGGGTGACGATCGTTCTGCTCGATCGTGCGGGCCGCTTTCAGGCCCGGATCGAGGGGCCGGTCTCCGGCAATGTGCTGCTGCGCCGCGCGCAATACCGTGCCTCCGATCAGCCCGAGGCGATCGTGCGCGCTATCCTCTCCGGCAAGATCGCTAATCAGCGTGCGGTCCTGCAGAGGGCGCTGCGGGATTACGGGGCGGAGATGGCGCCTCCGCCGCGGGCAGCCTTGCAGGAGGCGGTGGATCGCCTGGCGCTGATCCTGCGCCGCATCGCCTATGGGCAGGAGGCGGTGGACGCTTTGCGCGGTGCCGAGGGCGAGGCGGCGCAGGCTTATTTCGCGGTCTTCGGCCTGCTTATCCGCAGCCCGGAGGCGGGGATCCGCTTCGAGGGGCGCAGCCGCCGGCCGCCGCGCGATGCGGTGAATGCGGTGCTGTCCTTTCTCTACACCTTGCTGACGCATGATTGCCGGAGTGCCGCCGAAAGCGTGGGGCTCGATCCGGCGGTCGGGTTCCTGCATCGCGAACGGCCGGGCCGGCCGAGCCTCGCGCTCGATCTGATGGAGGAGCTACGGCCGATCCTGGCTGACCGGCTGGCCTTGTCGCTCATCAACCGGCGCCAGCTGCGCGCCGCCGATTTCGAGTGGATGGACGGCGGTGGCGTGCTGCTTACCGAGGCCGGCCGCCGCACGGTGCTGACCGCCTGGCAGGAGCGTAAGAAGGAGGAGCGGCGGCATCCGTTTCTGGAGGAAAGCGCGCCGCTCGGCCTCGTCGGCTATCTTCAGGCGCAGCTCCTCGCGCGGCATCTGCGTGGCGATCTGGATGGCTACCCGCCCTGGATCTGGACGTGAGGAGGGAGGTGCGACGTGCTGGTTCTCGTCACCTATGACGTGCGGACGAGCGAGGCGGGTGGCGCGCGGCGCCTGCGGCGGGTGGCGCGAGCCTGCCAGGATCATGGGCAGCGGGTGCAGTTTTCGGTTTTCGAGATCGAGGTGGATCCGGCGCAATGGGCGCTCCTCCGCGCGCGCCTCGAAAACGAGATCGACATGGCGCAGGACAGTCTGCGCTATTACTTTCTCGGCGCGAACTGGCAGCGCCGGGTGGAGCATGTGGGCGCCAAGCCCGCCACCGACCTCAACGGCCCGCTGATCATCTAGGCGCCGCGGGCGGGAGGTGGTCTTGTCCCGTCCTATAGGCCGACGGCGCGCCTCTGCGAACCTCAAGCGAGCCATACGGCCCCGGCAGGTTCGCGGCTCCCTAAACCGCTGGCGGATCGAATCTTTCTGATCAGTGCCGGGCGCGCGCCCGCTTTTCGGCGTGCTTGTAGCGCTGGTTCGCGAAACGCTCGATATTTTGCCTGTTCACCAAAGGGACTATGGTGGCGCCGTCGCCCCCCGTGCGGGGGCGTGGATCGAAAC